>CAKZQF010000072.1 GCA_937139475.1 uncultured Gammaproteobacteria bacterium
TCATAATCGTGCCATAAAATACTTGGCTGATTGAATGACTCACTTTGTGTGTTGTTATGTTGTATCTTGCTCATGTAGATCAACCGTTTAAGTATGGTTTATATAACATAAGTGTAGCATAGGATAGGGTTAAGTTTGCTAGTTAAATACCATGCAGCATACACGAAAGTACTTCATAGAAGTCTTTTTGTGCTCTGCCACCGCCTATAAAGAAAAGAACCTAGCTAAATATGTGTCGCTGTATTTGCCTCTAGGCACTAGTCGCAAGCAAAATACAGCCAATCTATATACAGCTATAACTATACAGTGGTTAAAATAACAGGTTGAATTTTAACATAAAGACTTGGATTGAGCTCGCTAAACAAGGTAAAGTTAATTATGACGCTGCAAAATAACGATTAAGCAATCTGATAACACTTAAAAAGTTATACAGATTATTGAAGATGACTTTGCTGATAGCTTAACTCCTGCATTTACAAAAGGATGGTAAGAAATAGCAAAGCCAACTAATGCGTTCAATAGCTATTGAACATGCGTGAGGGTCGCATGGCATTATTGTCTGTGATTTGGAACATAATATTTTAAATACAAAAAGGATAAATTTGTATGTTTTTAAGAGAGAATAAATTTCTTATTTCATTAGCGATGACTGCGACCCTGGTTGGTTGTGGCGGCGGTGGCGAAAGCGCATCACCAGATAAGCCAAACCCAATTGTAGAGAATACGATTGCGCTTAGCGGTAAAGTGATAGATGGGTATGTCTCAGGTGCCACCGTATGGTTGGATTTAGATGGTGACGGAAAGTTTGATAAACAAACCGAGCCGTCAGTAGTTTCAACGGAATCAGGCAATTATCAGTTTGAATTCACAGAACAACAAGCGTCTTGTATCCCGTATTCAACAATGTACGTTGATGTGCCTGTTGGCGCTATCGATGAAGATTTGGGTGAGGTAACCGAGGCATATCAAATGGCGTTCCCGCCATCAATTGAGCCTTTATCAGATAATGATATCCGCAATATCTCGCCTTTAACTTCTACTATCTGGGGGCAATTGAGACGTCAACTTCAAGGTAATGGTAAGGGGAACTTGAGTTGCAATGAGCTTAAGGAGAATACAAGCTTACGCTATGAGCTTAAGAGTGAAATAGAAGACGTAGTGCTAAACCTCGTGGCTCATTACAACATATCGGCAGATCAAATATATTCAGATTTTATTGCCACCAATGACAGTGTTGCGTACGACAAAGCACAGGCGATTGTTAAAGGCTTAAAAGCGGCTTACAAACACAAAAAAGATCTCGAAGCCCAATATCCTACCGCAGCAGAGATTCGAGTCGTTATTTACCAAGACAAGCTCAAAGATGAACAATACACTTTTGAAGATGCTTGGTATCGAGACGAAATAATCTATATGGGGACGGAAGACTTCATCGAGACCGTAAAACTTAAAGATAACGGTTCATTAGATAAGGTTGATGTTGTTTTAACCAAGCTGCATGAGGTTGGCACCGCCTGGGGCGATCAGTCACTCAATGGTTGGCTGAGCATTAGAGAGGATGTATACATCAATGATGACCAAACATATCGCTGCGGTAATATTGAGCGCGTTAGTTTTGAAAAGGACGGTATTCATTATGAACTTGGAAACACCATACCCACAGTCACGTTTCCAACACTTGCTGAGTGTATTAATACAAGTTTAGAACAGCCTTATGAGCGAAATTTTAACTTACGTTACACAGAAACTGATGTTGAATATGCGGCTGAGTTTTACTTTAGAGAGACCAACGCAGACTTTCAAACATTATCTAATTGGGTCAATGTAAAGGATAAGGCAGCAGATTTACCTGCAACTGAATTATTTGCAGCTTTTGACACAATGCCCTATCGATTTGATGACGAGGTCGCCCTTGATGTTAGCTACTGGCGTAAAAGCAAGTCGACAGGCAATATAATTATTCATACGAATGACCAGGGCGAATGGCGTAAAGAAATAAAGCAGGATGATGGAACAACAGTCTATGAGTGCAGTATTGATGGCACAAGTTGGGCGGCATGTCAGTAAATCCTTTATTGATTTAACAGGCTTTAATGAAATACCAGCTACCCGCTGGTATTTTCTATTTTAGGGTGTCGAAAAAACAACGAGACGATAAAGTTTGATAAATTTATTTGCTGATCGATTAACTTAGTAAGACTGGGGGATATTTGAATTAAAAGCTGCTTGGTCAATTGAGTATTCTAACCTGTTTGCGGCGGTCAAGATGAAGGAGGTAATGTAAAAGCTAGTGCTTTCGGCTATATTTAGATAGACGTACGGAGAACTTAATGCAAGCTAGACGACTGGATTTATTACACCTTTTTGTTACCGGACTGACCTTAGTTGGCTGGGGAACATTGTTGTATGCCTTATTGGTTTTTGATGAGGCTCGTCCAGAGATGAGTACTATAATCACAAATTACCATAATATTCAGGTACGTAATTTCTGGCTGATTAGCGTTTATGACAAACTCGTTTGGTTACTTTGGTTTTGTGCGGGGATCAGTTTTGTGAATCTATTGCTCAACGGCTATTTACGAAAAGTGGACAAAGAAAATGGCTGGGTTGCGCCAATTTTGCTGTTCACCGTGTCTGTTATTGCGGTGCTCGTACTAACAATTTGGCAACCGCTAATGGAACACTAATCGTAACTGCTCGATGATGGCCGCCGTAGCACCCCAAATAGGCCATCCTCCCGTGGGTTTAAAATAGACCAAATGAGAGCTGTTTTTCCGAGGCACACGTAAAGTAAAATGTGCTTCGCTTTCAAGCACCTGCGCCAGAGGAAGCTCGATAATGTCCGCCACTTCATGGGGGTTGGGACAAAATCTCGCTGATGAATCGATAAAGCCAATAAATGGCTTGATATCAAAGCCGGTAATGGTTTGTAAGTTGGGTAGATTACCAAATATATCAACCTGAGTTTCGCCTATGCCAAGCTCTTCATAATTTTCGCGCAGTGCGGTATACATGAGTGAGCTATCATCAATATCCGCTTTGCCACCAGGAAAACTGATTTGATTAGGGTGATGGCGTAAATGGCTGGTTCGTTTGGTTAGGATAATATTGATTTGGTCATTTCTAACGACCAAAGGGATAAGCACAGCGCTGGAAGTGAAGGGGGCTAGAGAAGAAAAATCGCTACTCACTCGACTAAAGTTACTTAGTTGAAATCTCGTTATCAATTGGTCTCTAGTCATCCGGTTCACTTATAGTTTATCCTTATTTGGTGCAAGTATTGGTAAAATAGACGCTACCTTATCAAAACACTCTTGGTATTCATCAGCTACCGTTGAGTCGGCGACAATACCACCACCAGCCCAACAATAGATTTTATTGTCTAAGCATAACAGGGTTCTTATCGTAATATTAGTGTCCATTTGTTGATCAGCGCTAACATATCCTATGGAGCCACAATAGATGCTTCGTCGATGTGGTTCGAGCTCATCGATAATGTTCATCGCTCTTATCTTAGGAGCCCCAGTGATTGAGCCGCCCGGAAAAGCCCCTTTGAGCAATGTCAATGGAGAGGTCTGCGGCGGTAGTTTCGCCTCAACCGTACTCACCAGATGATGAACATTTTTGAAACTCTCTATATCAAAGAGTTTTGGCACACAAACGCTGCCTGGCAAAGCACATCGTCCAAGATCGTTACGTAACAAATCTACGATCATCAAGTTTTCACTTTGATCTTTTTCGCTGCTTAAGAGTTCATTGGCGAGCATTTTGTCCACTTTGGGGTCATCACTTCGTGGTCTAGTACCTTTGATGGGCTTGGCCTGAACATTACCATGGCGACTTTGCATAAAGCGTTCTGGTGATACACTCAAGATGGCCCCTTGGGGCAGTCTGATGAACGCGCTAAAAGGCATATTGTTATTATCTGCTAGCTGCAGATAGGCTGCATATTCATCACCTTGATATTGTGCTTCAAAACGCTGGGTTAAATTAATTTGGTAGCAATCGCCTTGACGAAGGTAATGTTGGACTTTGTTGAATCGCGACGCGTATTGCTCAAAGCTCAGTTGGTGCTGCCAAGGAGTGGTTAGCTCACAGTGCCTTGGCTTGGCTGCTTGAGTTACTAGCTCAAGAATCTGTGCTTTTCTTGCTTGGTGTGCGTGTGTATTTGTGCGTGATACTAAGCGCACGCTCTGTTCCTTATGACAAAACAATATCGCGTGTTGATAAATACCGATCGCCATTTCCGCAAGCGCAATATCCTTTTCGGCTTTGCTCTCAAGGCGTTCGCATTGACGCCCCAAGTCGTAAGAAAAATGGCCTACCGCGCCACCACTAAAAGGTAATTCAGTCGGCTCACTGCTAAGTTCACTTTGCTCAAGTTGAGTCGCAACCAAATCAAATGGGTTTTCGTTGCTGATAAAGCTCGTTTGAGCTTGATGGTCGACTACCTGTGTTTGGTCATCTTGTGTTAATAGCGTGACTAAGGGCTGATAAACGATAATATCGATCTTGGCATCATCATGCCCACTGTTACCTGAGTCCAGCAACATGGCCCAGGGCTGGTGGGAAATCTTTGCAAAAAAAGCACGGCTATCAAACGGAATGTTTAATTGGCATATCTGAATAGTTGATGACATTTTGAGCTATAAAAACCTTGGACGATGGTAGCACTTGGCTAGTGACAGAAAACCAAGGTATTATATACTAATAAAACCATCAGTTAAGGCGTAGTTCTTGTGTTAGCTGATTTTTTCACTGATTATCATAAAATAATATGGGCGCTTGGTGAGCAAGTCGCCCAGCAATAGTTAGCATAGTCCGAAAGGGGATTTGAATGACAGTTATTAAGAAAGGTGATTTTGTTGATAGCATCGAGGATGCACTTCAATATATCTCATATTACCATCCGAAAGATTTTATCGATGCGATGGAAAAGGCTTACCATAGCGAGCAAAGTAACGCAGCAAAAGACGCTATTGCACAGATATTGATTAACTCACGGATGTCAGCCGAAGGACATCGTCCGTTGTGTCAAGATACCGGCATTGTGACCTGTTTTGTAAAAATCGGTATGAATGTTCGTTGGGATTCAGACCTGACGGTCCAGGAGATGGTTGATGAAGGTGTGCGCCGCGCCTATAACAACCCTGATAATCCGCTACGCGCCTCAATCGTCGCTGACCCTGCAGGTTCTCGTAAAAATACCAAAGATAACACACCGGCAGTCGTGCACATCGACATGGTAGCGGGTGATGAAGTTGAAGTAATGATTGCAGCCAAGGGCGGCGGCAGTGAAAACAAATCAAAAATGGTAATGCTAAACCCAAGTGATTCTATTGTGGATTGGGTATTAAAAACGGTACCAACAATGGGAGCTGGTTGGTGTCCTCCAGGCATGCTTGGAATAGGCATCGGCGGCACGGCGGAAAAAGCTGCTGTAATGGCAAAAGAATCGTTGATGGAAAGCATCGACATTAATAACATCCTAGAGAATGGCCCGCAAACAGGCGAAGAAGAACTGCGTCTGGAATTGTTTAATAAAGTGAATAAGCTAGGGATCGGTGCGCAAGGTCTTGGTGGTGTTAATACCGTGCTAGATATCAAGATTAAGTCTTGTCCTACCCATGCTGCATCAAAACCAGTTGTAATGATTCCAAATTGTGCCGCTACACGCCATGTCCATTTCCACCTCAATGGTAGTGGCCCTAGTGATCTTAAGCCACCAAAATTGGAAGACTGGCCTGAAATTACTTGGGAAGTTGGTGAAAACGTGCGCCGTGTGAATGTTGATTCTTTATCTAAAGAAGACATTAGTGAATGGAAGACCGGTGAAACAATACTGCTCAGTGGTAAAATCTTAACTGGTCGTGACGCTGCACATAAGAAGATTCAAGACTTACTTGCGTCTGGTGAAGGAATGCCTGCTGGCGTAAACTTTGAAGGCAAGTTTATTTATTATGTTGGCCCAGTGGATGCCGTTGGTGATGAAGTTGTTGGACCGGCCGGACCAACCACTTCTACGCGCATGGATAAATTTACTAAAATGATGCTCGAAGAGACGGGCTTACTTGGCACCATAGGTAAAGCTGAACGCGGCCCAGCAACCGTTGAAGTGATTAAAGACAACAAGTCTGTCTACCTGATGGCTGTTGGCGGAGCGGCATATTTAGTGTCTAAAGCAATTAAGAAATCTCGTGTTGTTGCATTTCCAGAGCTTGGCATGGAAGCTATCTATGAGTTTGAGGTTGAGGATATGCCGGTCACTGTTGCTGTGGATTCGACGGGTGAGAATGCACATGAAACCGGTCCTGATACCTGGCGAGTAAAGCTACAGGATGTGTAACATTCGTTAGCTGCCCAATTAAAGACCGCCTATATGGCGGTTTTTTTTGTTCTGTTAAACTTATGTTAAGAAATGAAATGTTACATTTATGCCACTTTTTGAGATGGAGTATCTAACAATGAAAAAATTAGCACTAAGTGCCTTATTGGCGTTAATCATCACAGGGTGTGGTGACAAAGCCACCACTGAATCACAAGCACCTGCTGCTAGCGAAGAGACTAAAACGCAGGCCAGTGAAGTAGCTAAGGCTGCTGAGTCAACAGTTGCAAAAGAGCAATCGGATGCTCAGGCCTTATTGGAACAGCAAAAGGCCAAAGCTCAAGCAGAGCTTGAAGCACAAAAAGCTGCCGCACAAGCTAAAATCGACGAAGAAACGGCCGCTGCTAAGGCTAAACTCGAAGAAGAAAAGAAACGCATAGAAGAGCAAGCAGCAGAGAAGAAGGAAGAACTTAAAAAAGCAATTATCGACAAAATCGGTGAGTAATTGATTTAGTCCAAAAAAATACGCTAAAAGCTCTGTTTATGCAGGGCTTTTTTTATTATTACTAGCTTCTTATTATCACCATAGTACAATACGCATTAATCTACCTTATCGAAAATTGTTGCGGGTTCTTTAATGCATATCAAATCTAAACCTCTTGTAGGGAAAATTCTCGGCGTGAGCCTAGCTTCTTCGCTATGCCTTTTAGGCGTAAATGTTAATGCAGCTGGGTTAACAGTTGAAAAGCTCAATCAGTTAAATAGTGTTCATTCGGCGACGGTATCCCCCAATGGTGATTACTTGGTATATGGACATAAACAGGTCAATGGTAAAGAACGAGTTTCCAATCTTTTCCTAAAAACACTAAATGCTGATACTGATTCCACGCTCCAGCTCACCAATCACAGCACGACAGAAAGCAATGTTGTATGGGCCCATCAAAATGATGCGATCTATTTCCTTAGCGCCCGTAGTGGTAGCTCACAAGTGTGGAAGTTAAACCTAGGTGGCGGAGAAGCTATTCAAATTACCGACCTAGAAGTAGCGGTTAATGGTATTAAGTTATCACCAGATGACAAAAAAATGGCATTGACCTTAAGCGTATTCCCAGATTGTAAGGATTTGGCATGTACTAAATCGCGCATCGATGCACTTAAGAAGCAGCCAAATAAGGGCCGCGAATATGATCAGTTGATGGTTAGACATTGGGATACGTGGAAAGACGGTCAGTTTAATCATTTATTTGTTGGTGATGTTCACCAAGATAAAGTAACTAACATTATAGACCTTACCAAAGGGTTGGAAACTGATGTGCCGGCAAAACCGTTTGCAGGCATGGAGGAGGTTAATTTTAGCGCGGACAGCAAAAGTATCGTCTATAGTGCGAAAGCACCTAGCCGAGACCAAGCCTGGCAGACGAACTACGACCTATGGCAAGTGGACTTTGCAAGTGGCAAAACGACTAACTTAACCGAGTCAAACAAAGCGTGGGATTCACAGCCAGTATTTTCAAACGACGGTCGTTACATGGCATATGCTGCGATGAGTAAGCCAGGGGCTGAGTCTGATCGTTTTGCCGTGATGCTCAAAGATCTGGTTACCGGAAAAGTGAAGGAAGTCGCGCCACTATGGGATCGTTCTGTACGTAGCATTGCTTTTGCGCCGGATAGTCGCAATCTTTATGTTACTGCCCAGGACATTGGTCAGGTGTCAGTGTTTGTGATCAACATTCAATTTGGCGATATCAAATCACTTTATAACGATGGTAGCTCGTCTATTGTCGGGATTAGCGGTGATAATGTCATTATCAGCAAAAAAGATTTGGCCAGTCCAGCAGACCTATATGCGTTGAGTAGCGACGGCACAACGTTGAGACAACTGACTAACATCAACCAAGAGAAGTTGGCAGACGTTGAGTTTGGTGAATACTCACAGTTTAATTTTAAAGGCTGGAATGATGAAGTTGTTCACGGCTATTGGGTTAAGCCGGTTGGGTTTAAAGCGGGTAACAAGTATCCTATCGCATTTTTGATCCACGGTGGTCCTCAGGGGTCTTTCGGCAATAACTTTTCTACTCGTTGGAACCCTCAACTTTGGGCTGGTGCTGGCTACGCTGTGGTGATGATCGATTTTCACGGCTCTACTGGATATGGTCAGAAGTTTACCGATTCAATTAATCAAGATTGGGGCGGTAAGCCGTTAGAAGATTTACAAAAAGGCCTTGAGGCAGTCACCAAACAGCAGCCTTGGTTAGATAAGAATAACGCCTGTGCATTAGGTGGCTCTTATGGTGGCTATATGGTTAATTGGATTGCCGGTAACTGGAGTGATCAATTCAAGTGTCTAGTCAATCATGCCGGGCTATTTGATATGCGCATGTTTTATGGTGTAACAGAAGAACTTTGGTTTGCTGAACAGGACTTTGGCGGCAGTTACATGGCGGTTAAAGAAAATTATGAAAAGTTTAATCCGGTAAACTACATTAATGAGTGGAAAACCCCGATGTTGGTTATTCATGGCGAGAAAGACTTCCGTGTACCATACGGGCAGGGACTCGCTGCATTTACCGTGTTACAGCGCAAAAACATTGAATCAAAATTGTTGATGTTTCCAAATGAGAATCATTGGATTCTAAATGGTGATAACAAGGTTCAATGGTATCAAAACGTATTGAGTTGGATGGATAAATATACTGCAAAATAAGCCTTCATTACTGTAGGTTAGGTCGAGCTATTGCTCGGCCTTTTTTGTTTAGATTCTAGCTAGGCTTTATTGCTCTAGACATAAATTTTCCATTTCGACGGCTCGGAAGGCGGGTTAAACACAAGCATTTTCAAAAAATGCCCCAAACATTTAATAACGCGCTTGACAGTAGCACGTCGCAAGATATATTTTAAACATATGTTTGAAGAAAGGATAATAAGAGTGCAAAAAATAGACACCAAAACCAAGATATTAAACGCTGCTGAGCAACTATTTGCAGAGCGTGGCTTTGCTGATACGTCACTGCGTTTGATTACCAGCCAGGCGGAAGTAAACCTAGCGTCTGTTAATTACCATTTTGGCTCTAAAAAGGAATTGATCCAGGCAGTGTTAGCGCGTTACCTTGAGGTCTTCATCCCAGGTCTTGAAACCGCACTAAGCGAGTTAAATGAGACCGACGAACGCATTGATCAACGTAACGTGTTTGAATGTTTGGTTGGTCCATTGCTAGCCCTTAACGCATTTAAGCATCGTGGCACCACGGCATTCTTGCAGCTACTCGGGCGTGGCTATGTAGAAAACCAAGGCCATCTGCGTTGGTTTATCACGACGCACTATGGTGAGGTGATGGACTCATTCAATCAGGCGGTACAAAACGCAAACCCACACCTAAGTAAAGAAGAAATTTTTTGGCGATTACATTTCACCTTAGGTACTGTTGTCTTTACCATGGCTTCAAGTAAGGCGTTAATTGACATTGCAAAAGCAGACTTTAAAAATGAAGTAGACATTGAAGGCCTGATCAGGAAGGTCATTCCATTTATCTCTGCTGGTGTCAGTACTGCAAAGTAGTTTTCCCCCTATGACGTCGGTTTGGCAAGTAAATTAAGCCAGATCGACGACTATTCACGAATTAATCCCGCAATCACTTAATTGTTCAACTAATTTAAGCTATCATCGTCACGTAAATTATAACTATAATGATAAGGATGATTGGTTTGGAATCAATTAACAACTTTCTCTTAATGCTAGACGGCTTTCTTGGCTCTGCAGCTTACTTTCCGTTTTTGCTCCTCGGCACTGGTTTATTTTTCACCATTTATCTCGGATTTCCGCAAGTTCGTTACTTTAAGCATGCATGGCATGTAGTCACCGGAAAATACGCAAAAGACGGTGACCAAGGTGATACAACGCATTTCCAAGCGCTAGCAACGGCGTTATCTGGTACCGTTGGTACGGGTAATATCGGTGGCGTAGCTTTTGCGTTATTTCTTGGTGGGCCGGCAGCGTTATTCTGGATGTGGGCAACCGCCTTTTTTGGCATGACGACGAAATTTGTCGAAGTGACACTGTCGCACAAATACCGTGACAAGGTAGAAGATGGCACCATGGCTGGTGGCCCGATGTACTATATGGACAAAGGCCTTAATATGAAGTGGCTGGCGGTTATTTTTGCCGTTGCTACGATTATTAGCTCTTTTGGTACAGGTAACATGCCGCAAGTTAATAATATTGCAGTGGGCATGCAAGATTCCTTTGGCATTGAGCCAATGCTAACCGGTGGTATTCTTTCTATAATTCTCGCGCTGGTTATTTTGGGTGGTATTACCCGCATTGCTAAGGTGACTTCGACCATTGTTCCTGCGATGTCTATCATCTACATCATTGGTGCATTGGCTGTTATTTTTTATAACATTGAAAATTTGGTGCCTTCATTCATTTCTGTTTTTGAATACGCGTTTACCGGTTCAGCGGCTGCCGGCGGCTTTCTCGGTGCAAGCTTCGCCTATGCATTCAATCGTGGTGTAAACCGCGGTCTATTTTCAAATGAAGCGGGCCAGGGTAGTGCGCCTATTGCACATGCATCAGCAAAAACAGACCAACCAGTTGCTGAAGGCATGGTGTCTATTCTAGAACCATTCATTGATACGATTATTATATGTACCCTAACCGGTATGGTGATTCTGTCTTCTGGCGTATGGAATCAGAAGTTTGATAATGAATTCCAGCGTGCAGATATGACGTACCTAAAGGGTGAATTTAGCGATCAGGTCGCCGGTGACCGTCAGGAACTATTTAACTTCCTAAACGCTGAAGAGACCAAAGTTGGTGCATACACTGGCTCACTAGTTGTTACCGAAGGTACCGTGCAAAATGGTGGTTTTACCTTGTTAAACGCGCGTTCTGTTGCAGAAGAAGTTGTTTATTCGGTAGATGAACAACCATTTAATGGCGAGTTATCTGTAGTCGATGGAAAATTAACCAATGACACCGTTACGGTTTCTGGTAAATCGCTAGTTCACTCCGCCAGATTAACAACCATAGCGTTTAAGCAAGGGTACTTCGGAGAATATGGCCAATACATTGTATCAATTGGTTTATTGCTATTTGCCTTCTCAACAGCGATTGCCTGGTCTTATTATGGTGACCGTGCGGTAACTTACCTATTTGGCAATAAGTGGGTTAAGACGTATCGCGTGTTCTACGTTGCCGGCTTTTTCTGGGCATCTTTCGCCGACACCACGTTGGTATGGACCATGGCAGCAGTCGCTATTGTCTTGATGACTATCCCGAACTTAATTGGTATATTAATGCTAGCTAAGGAAATGAAAGCAACCGTCAAAGAGTATTGGCGTGACTTTAATCCACACGACTAAGCCGTTGTAATGATAAAGCCCGCCAGGTGCGGGCTTTTTAATGTCTTAAATTAGCACAGTGTGCCCCTCCGCCTCTAATAGTGATGAGACGAAGGTTAATTAACAAATTATGGAGTTGTCTTATGGCAATCGTATCTTGCCCTCAATGTAACAAACAAATATCAGATAAAGCGGCAACGTGTAGCCATTGCGATGTCGAGCTAAATAAGCAAACTGCAGAATCAATCGCATCAGCTGGCCGAGTAAAGAGAATTGAGCAAGCCCAGTCAATTCAGACGCAAACTTTTATTGCCTTAATCCTTTTCGTAGGTGGTTTCAGCTTGTGGTATTGGCAAGATACCCTGGACGATCAGTGGTACAACACCTTAGGTCAAGGGATGATCGCGGTTGGCTTTATTTGGTATTTAGTTAATCGCATCCGCTTAATGGTGCTAAAGCGTCAAAAATAAAACCATAAGATGGTGTCGATCAAGTGCATAATTCTTCTAGTGCGCTATAATCCGGCCTTAATTGAATACTTGCTACCGAGGTTATTGTGCAAATAGAACACCTAATCAAATCTATGTCGCCGGCTGTTTATGAGATTTTAAAACAGGGGGTTGAGTTAGGAAAGTGGCCTAATGGGGACGCATTAACAGACGAACAGCGTGATAAAGCCAGCCAGGCGATGATGTTGTATCAAGCAACTCATTTAAGTCAGACTGATCATATGACCATCGGCAAGGGTGGTGTGTTAAACAATCTATCTAAATCACAACTTAAGCGCCAATACGATAGCGAAGAAATCGCTAGAGCGAAGGTCTAGGATAGTTAATCCATAGTTGCTGTTAGTATCGATACCAATATAAAGGCCATATCGGCCTTTATATTGTACAGCCTTGGTTATAACGTCAGCTCCCCCGCAACGCTTTGTTGCATGATTTGCTTAATGCTATCCAATGGTTCATTCTTTGATAAAAGCCAATGGAGCTTGGTCAATGCTGCTTCAACCGTCATGTCTGCGCCGCCAATTACGCCACATTTGTGCAAAGCGTTGCCAGTCGCATAGCCAGACATATTGACTTTACCACGCTGGCATTGACTTAGATTGATAATGACTATGCCGTTATCATTTGCCTTGGCAAGGACATCGAGTAGCGCAGGATCCTGAGGCGCATTACCCACCCCATAACTTAGCATTATCAAGGCTTTTACTGGCTGTTTTATGATGTTCATTACGACTGAGGCATCAATGCCAGGATATAACATGATCACGCCAATAGGCTGCTCACTGATATCTGCGACTGAAAAGCTTGTGGCTGGCGCGCGATTCAATACTCCTTCCATTAAATCGATATTAATTCCAACGGTAAGTAATTCTGGCAAATTGGGTGATTCGAATGCATTAAAGCCATCTGCGTAAGCTTTAGTGGCCCGATTGCCTCGCAGCAACTTGTTATTGAAAAATAAGGTGACTTCGTTAACTGGGTAATAGGCCGCTAAAAACAGTGCGTTTTGAAGATTAGCCTGGCCGTCGGAACGCAGCTGTGCAAAAGGAATTTGAGAACCGGTGACAATGACCGGTTTGTTCAGCCCCTGCAGCATAAATGACAACGCTGACGAGGTATAAGCCATGGTGTCCGTGCCATGGAGTATGACAAAACCGTCAAAGTCGTCGTAGCGCTCTTTAATGTCTTGTGCGATTCTCTGCCAGTCACTTGGCTTCATATCCGAGGAGTCAATCAACGGTGCGTATTCGTTAATGGTAAATTCTGGCATTTCTGGACGTGAGAATTCAGGGCTCGAATTAACACAATCACTTAAGAACCCTGTTTGTGGGCGATAGCCTTCAGGGGAGGGTGTCATGCCTATCGTACCGCCCGTGTAGGCGATATATATCTTTTTCTTTTTCATATGGTGACTGTTTGCTCGTTTGATCGCGTGATGGCACGCTGTTTATCGCCACAGTATAACTTAGATAGTGTTACTTTAAGAAGCTTGCCGGGAATTTGTTAAAAACTCTCGGCAAGTATTTGTTACATCGCCAGCCTACGGTTGGCAGGCGATGCAGAATAGGTAGGTATTTTGTGGGTCATCAAATTTACTAAATATCGAAAGTGACTGCTCGACCTCGCCAAAAAGCTTGGATAAAGCGGAAGCCGGCCTTGGTTCGATACCGAGAGTGTTGATACTCCCTTTAAGGATATCGCGGTAAAGCTGTTGCATGGGAGTGAGTTCTTTAGCAATTACTCTGGTAGAGTAGTCATCTAATTTTGCCAAGTCAGCTGCCGCAGCTATCGCTAAGTCCAAGCCACCTAATTCATCGACCAGACCAAATTCTTGTGCCTTAATACCAGACCACACCCGACCTTGTGCAATAGCATCAACATCTTCCAGTGATAACCCACGCGCAGCGCTAACTAATTGGATAAACTGTGCGTATCCATGTTCGACATGGGCCTGCATCAATTCTTTAAATCCTACGGGCAGGTCGCGGGTAATGCTTACACCGGAGAGCTCTTTTGTTCCAACGCCATCAGTATAAACACCAATTGACTCAAGTGAACGCTCAAAGGTTGTGATCATGCCAAATATCCCGATCGAGCCAGTGATGGTTGTTGGTTGCGCGATGATCTTATCGGCGTTCGCGGCTATCCAATAGCCGCCAGACGCGGCGACACTTCCCATTGATGCGATAACAGGTTTACCGGCTTGTTGTAAGGCAATCACTTCAGTACGGATTTGCTCTGATGCATAAGCGCTACCGCCACCCGAATCGATACGCAAAACAACCGCTTTAATATCATCATCGAGTCGGGCTTTACGCAATAGTAATGAGGTACTTGCGCCACCAATGGTGCCTACAGGCTGATGTCCATTTAGGATTTGCCCCTTTGCCACGACGATTGCAATATTGGCGTTATCATTACGTGGCGCCATAACGTCTTGTTGCGCAAGGTAATCTATCATCGCCACTTTATTATAACTGAGCTTATTCTTTGACTGGCCCACAACGTCAACGAGTTCCTTTAAGATCGCTAAGTTTGAATCCACTGTATCCACTAAGCCGAGCGCCAAAGCTGCTTGAGCAAAGCTACCGTTTGCGTGTTTTACCGCAACTAGATAATCCTTAATGCTAATATCAAACTGCTCAGGGGTTAGATTACGTTGTGCTGACACATCTTTTACATAGGCATTCCAAAGGTCATTAAGCCACGACTTGTTTGCCGTTTTTGCTGCCATTGACATGTCATTGCGTAAAAAAGGTTCTAACGCTGACTTAAACGTACCAACACGAAAAACGTGGGCATTGACCTTCAGCTTTTCTAGTAGTTCTTTATGGTAGATGCGATAGCGTGAAAAACCATCGATAGAAACCATACCTTTATTGTTCATCAAAATTTTATCGGCAAAACTTGCTAAATAGTATTGGGCTTGGTTGAAGCCTCCACCAATGGCATAAACCGGCTTGTCACTCGCTTTAAATTCGCTGATGGCTTTGCCGATTGCTTGAAGTTTAGTTAAGGAACCCCAAGCCATTTGCGATGAATCAATAACCAACATTTTTATTGAATCATCTGTTTGTGCAGTTTCTATCGCTCGGATAACATCACTAACGAGGGTTTCTGCATCTTTAGCTTGCTCATAGCTGTCTTTGAATATTTGATCTAGGGGATCACTCGGTCGCTTTTGCTCTACGAGACTGCCTTGGATATTGATGACCAGCGCAGCATTTTGCGGAGACTGGATCTCTTTATCTTGGTTAAGCGCTACGATGACGATAATAAAAAAACCAAACACGAGCAAATTGAGGATCAGTTTTCGCGTATTGTTGATAACTGACCATAAAAAGCTAATTGCTCTAATTAAAATATTTCGTTTGGGTTGCATACAGAATTCTCAATGGTGTTCATGGATTATATCTTAGCTTAGTTGATGTACTAGCGTTACGCCTAAATTGTAACAGTATTTATGACAAAGGTTGAAAAAATTCGATAATTTAGGGATTTAATGCCAATGTGAAAGGCTTTATAATAATGGCAGTTTTGATTCCAACCAATAGAAAATTATGACTCAACACCAGAAAATTGTACCGCTAAGCGTTTTAAAAGAAGGCATCACTCTTACTAAAACAAATTTTCTCGTCTATTTACCGCTGTTAGCACTTGCGATGTTATGTATTTATGGCGCGAACGAAGCATTAATGAGTTATTTTCTACAGCAGAACCCAGAAGCAACAACACTTGATCTTATCACCAAATCAAGCGCTATTATCGGGTTGTTATTATCGCCACTAGAAGTCGGCATCATGTTGATGGGCCTAAGCGCCGCGCGAGGTGAGAAAATTAAAGTTAGCGACATTCGCTATATACTCCCTTACAGTGCAAAAATTATCATCTTGGCTATGCTCACTATGCTGTTGGTTCAAGTTGGCTTTATGCTATTGATTTTGCCTGGGTTGTTCTTAATGGTGGTTCTTTCGATGGCTCCAATGTTAATGTGTGATAAAAAGCAAAGTATGTTTGTAGCGCTTAAAACATCAGCGCAAACGCTAAGCAAACAATGGTTTATGATATTTTTGGGTCTATATTTGGCTAATTGTAGCGATATTTTTGTCTTTTTATACGATGGGCGTTGCATTAATTCTTACTTTGCCATTTTATGTCAACGTTAAAGGGATAATGTATTACCGTCTTTTTGATAGCGAAACGGTTGATACCCCAACTGAATCAACGAACAATGATGAGTTTGAGGCTTAATAGATGCGATTTGGATTTGTAGCACGAGTCACCCTGGCCTTAGCGTTATTGGTGCTTGGCATATTTTTATTAAAATGGTTTTATTTTGAAACTAAATCGCCTGTTGGTATGCCTGTGGTACAAAAACAGGAAATAAAGAAAACGCAAAAACTGCCTGACTTCTCGAAAATAATCGACGTACGAGAGCGCAAGAAAGCGTTTTTTGATTTTATTCGTCCTGGCGTACTCCATGCTAACCGCCAGATTTCTTTAAAGCGCCAGTTTTTATTAGATATCAAAACAAGTCTAGTCACTGACATTAGCTGGCAGGATCTTACTTCGCAACAGCGTGAGCGTATTGATGCTATCGCTCAGCACTATAAAGTGAAAAGTACGGTTGATTCAATGGCCGCACTTGAGGGGCTGCTAGCGAAAGTTGATATTATACCCAAGGAACTTGTTATGGTTCAGGCGGCAAATGAATCAGGGTGGGGAACATCGCGATTTGCTAGGTTAGGCCTGAACTTTTTTGGTCAATGGTGTTTTTCCAAGGGCTGCGGTTTAGTGCCAAGCTCGCGTAACGATGATGCGAATCATGAAGTGCGCGTTTTCGACAGCGTTGATGCCTCAATTGCCAGCTATTTAAATAATTTAAATACCCACCCAGCTTATGCCCATTTACGAGAAATTCGCTTAGAGCTGCGACAAAACAACTTACCAGTGAAAGCTGAATTCCTGGCCCCTGGCTTACTTAATTATTCTGAACGCCAGCAAGACTATGTAGTCGAGCTGTTACAAATGCTTCGCCATAACAAGGCTTATTTATAAATGACAAAATTATCTCTTAGTGCCTTAGCACTAATTTTCGTTAGCTCTAGTGTAATGGCTAGTACTGAAACTTCTTTTACCTATGGTGGTATTTACAAAAGCTTAAAGACCGCGCAAAAGACTGAGTTTTCGCAATTATCATTAAATTTCTTTTTAAAAGAGACAGGCACAACGAATATTTGCCCAACCACACGAGTTTATTTGAGCGATGGTGAAAGTTCTTATGATTTGTCCGTCACTAAACTTGGTAAATTGCTACTGCCGTTAGATAAAAAATTAAAGCAAGACCACGCTGCGATAACCTTGGTTACTGATAAACCAGTTACCTGTCATTTAGCGATGGAAATCGCTGTCGTTGATTATGAGTTGGAGCAAATTAATCCAAAAAAGACTGGCCAATGGCTACTACAGTTTCAAGCAATGTACGAGAAGCTAGCGGGTTGGCCCGGCAAATATTTTATGCCTGAAATTATAGGCCTAAAATTTCACCTGGCACAGGCTGAGCGAGGAGGGGGTGTGTATCACAACGATGGCACGACAACTATTTTAGCTGAGCCATCCAAAGCAACGTTTATTATCCCCGTGGATGTCTTGTCCAGTTTTGAAGATACTGGCTCGCTTGAGTTTGGCGCAGCGGTGCTAAAGGTCACGCCAATTTTAGAAAAATAGTGCCAGTACATTCAAGTTAGTGGTCAACTACAGGAAGGACGAAATGACCACTAACTTAAAGCGCTATGTAAGCGATAAACCTGTGTTAGGTTAACTCAATGATTTGTACGGGGGCTTCACTTTTTGCAGCACTTGTATCAACCTCTTGATCAAATGCGGTATCACCGCCAGCAATTAGCTCACCTACACTGATCCCCTTAAAGTCAAATAGTTCACCGTCTACAAGGTGTGACGGAACCACGTTTTGCATCGCAGTGAACATGGATTCAATACGACCCGGGAACCGTTCAGACCAGTCATTTAACATCGCCTTCACCGCTTGGCGTTGTAGATTTTCCTGCGAGCCACAAAGGTTACAAGGAATGATTGGAAACTCTTTAAGCTTTGCAAATTCCGCAATTTCGCTTTCAACACAGTAAGCCAGTGGACGGATAATAATATGTTCTCCGTTGTCACTGCCAAGCTTTGGTGGCATTGATTTCAATTTCCCACTATAGAACATGTTAAGCATCATCGTTTCTAGCATATCGTCGCGATGATGACCTAATGCGATTTTAGTTGCGCCAAGTTCTTTTGCAGTACGGTATAGAATTCCGCGGCGCATGCGTGAACAAAGCGAACAGGTAGTCTTGCCCGGCTCAATTTTGTCCATAACAATTGAGTAGGTGTCTTCTTCTACGATCTTGTAGTCAACACCAATACTTTCCAAATAGGTCGGCAGTATGTGTTCCGGAAAGCCCGGTTGCTTCTGATCTAGGTTGACCGCTACGATATCAAAGTGAATTGGTGCTCTTTTTTTCAAGCTACAGAGAATATCGAGCATTACATAACTGTCTTTACCACCAGAAAGACATACCATGATCTTATCGCCATCTTCGATCATGCTAAAGTCACTAATCGCTTTGCCGACATTACGTGATAAACGCTTATCAAGTTTCTTAATATCAGCTTTAAGGGAAGGATTAGCGTTGTTTTGGGCGGTCGGCATAACTTGAATCACTGTCTATAAAAATAAAGCCGCCATTATAACCTTAAGTTTGGCGGCCTTACATATCAAATATCATTTTTTAAACTGTGATTACTAATTATTGCACTGGGGTCACAAAGCCGTCGGGCTTAATCGCTAACAAGTCACAATGAATCCTATCAATAACGTGTTCTGCGGTGTTGCCGATAAAGGCCGCTGATAGACCTGTTCGACCAATAGTACCGATGACCACGAGCTCGGCATCCAGGCTTTTGCTAACGGCAGGGATCACATCCTCAGCTAACCCTTCCTGTATATAACAGTCTTGTTCATCCAAACCGTAGTGTTGTGCCAAGGTTAAACTTGCGTTGATGTGATGTTTTTTAACTGATTCATTATATTCCTGGGCGTTAAATTCAGGTATCTCGATGGCTATATTAACCGGTGTACCTGGATAACCATTGACGATTTTAACGTTACCTTTAATTACCCTGGCAAGATCAGTTGCATGCTGTAATACCTTATTATTCAGATTGATGTGATCGGGGTCTTCGCTTACTGAATTTACCGCAGTAATGATATTGCCATCGACCGGCCAATCATGCTCTTTAACGAGTAATACATCACAGGGTGATTTTCGTAGCAGATGCCAATCTGTCGGTGTAAATATTACCGACTTCAATTTGTCATGCTTGTGTGTAGACTTGACTAATAAGTCGATATTATTTTCTTTAACGTGGGAAATGGCGGCTTCAAATGGCCGTTTATGCCAAACAACATGGTATTCAACCTCAAGGTCCTGATATTCTTCAATAATATCAATCAACCACTGACGATGCTGAACCATGACACCATCTTGCATTGCTTGGCGTTCTTCGGCAGACAGCATTGAAGTCATTTCATAGGATAAATCATAAATACATAGAAAAACGGATACTTTAGCACCATAACTTCGAGCCAGGTAGGCGGCTCTGGCTAAACTTGGTTGCTCTTGTTTTGTGGGATCAACCATCACCAAAATATTTTTATATTCCATCATAATAACGTCTCAACAGTTTTTTTATAGTTTACGTTAAGTAGCGACAAAGTTTTGAAGCTAAATCAAACTTTACACCTTTTGATGGCCAAAAACAAAAAAAGCTGGCCTAAGCCAGCTTTCTTTTTAATAAAATCAAAGGTTAGCGGACGCTGTTAATACCGCTTAGTGCCGAAAGACTTTCTTTATCAATGATGGTTACGTACTTTCCTTGAACAGTAATTAAATTGCTCTTTTGGAAACGGCCCAATAATCTTGAAATAGTTTCAACCGTTAAACCTAGGTAATTACCGATGTCACCACGGGTCATGGTTAGACGGAATTCTTTTGAAGATAGGCCGCGTTGACCGTGGCGATCGCCCAGTGTATCAATAAAGGTTGCTAAGCGTTCTTCGGCGCTGCGTTTACTAAGTAGCATAAGCATTGTCTGGTCGTTGAGTATCTCATCACTCATTAAGCGCAAAATTTGTTGACGTAAGCGTGGCATCCGGCCTGAAAGCTGTTCAATCGTATCAAAAGGGATCTCGCAGACCATTGAAGTTTCCAGTGCGACAGCGAAGCTCTGATGCGTACCGCGACCTAAACTATCAAAGCCAACGATATCGCCTGCCAAGTTAAATGAAGTAACTTGTTCATGGCCATCAGGAGTAATGGTATAACTTTTAAAACTACCAGAACGGATGGCGAAAAGAGAGTCCAGTGCATCACCAGCACTACAAATTAGCTCACCCTTTTGAATTGGTTTTTTACGCTCGATAATATTATCTAATTGGCCTATCTCTGTATCATTGAGTGTGAAAGGGATACATAGATCCGCCATACTACAGTTTTGACAATGGATTGCGCTTGCGCCTGAACAGTTATGCGAACTCATATTGAATAATTTACCGCGTTGTAGAGTATTATTAAGCGCATCTTAACACTAATTCTTTAGTTGAGCTAGATCAAACTTACTAATCTAAAAGGGTAAGATAGAGAATATTCAAGCCAAACCCAATAATAATCATGGCTGAGATAGAACGGACAAAGTTATTTTGTAGCAGAGACTTAAGTTTACTAGACACGAAACCAACCGTGATCATTGTAGGTAGTGTGCCAAGCCCAAAGCCGAGCATAATAGCGGCACCATCGAGTGCTGTGCCGGATGCAGCTGACCAGGTTAGGGTGCTGTAAACCAAGCCGCAGGGTAGCCAGCCCCATACTAAACCAAATGGGAGGGCACTTAGCGGGGATTTAAACGGAATTAGACGCTTTGCAACAGGGGCCAACACTTTCCAAAGCGATTTTCCCAGTTGCTCGATGTGGCTAATAGCATTTAGCCAACGACCGATATATAAACCTATCAAAATTAACATGAGCCCAGAAAGCAAATGCATAGCCTGAAATATGATGTGTGATTTCACTGCGAAATAGCTAAAACTGTAGCCTAACAGTGCACCGGCCATGCAATAACTCAATATTCTACCGAGATTATAGCTCAGTAGATAAGCCAAACGCATGCTGCCATGATTTTGGTGCAGCGGAATATTAGCACTCAATACAGACACGACACCGCCACACATAACGATACAGTGCCCGCTACTCAAAAGACCAATCAATAGGGCTGCATAAAAGTTAAATTGGTCTAACTGCTCTGGTGCCACATTTATTCCTTTGACTTAGCTTCTGAGTCTGTCAGATCTTCTTCATCATCAAATAATATATTGGCACCCTGTCGGTCTAAGTCTTCAAACTGCTCACTTTTCACCGCCCAAAAGAAAAAATATACGGCGATCACTACAATAATGAGCATGACAGGGATTAAAAAGAACAAGATATTCATTTGTTAGCCTTTAAAAGTCTTAGTGAATTTAAAACAACAATCAATGAACTTAAAGACATGCCCAAAGCTGCTAGGTAAGGAGGTAGATAACCCATTACCGCAAAGGGGACTGCTAGTAAGTTATACCCTAACGCCCAACTGAAATTCTGTATGATCACCCGCTTTACTCTGTGTGCAAGCTCAATCGCTGTCTTAACTTTACCCAGATCGTCATGTAATAGAATAACATCTGCGCTTGATTTTGCGATATCACTACCAGTGCCCATGGCAAATGATATATGGGCGCCGGACAACACCGGTGCATCATTAACTCCATCGCCAAACATCGCGACTACATTTTCTGGCTGTGCTTGGAGTGAGGTTAGGTAACTTAATTTTTGTGCGGGCGTTTGACCTTTGCGCAGGGATGTAACGCCTACGGTATCAGCAATGACTTTTGCATGATTGGAATTGTCACCTGTTAACAAGGTTGTACTCAATCCATGCCCTGAAAGGTAGTCTATCAGTGAAACGCTTTGCTCGCGTAATTCATCTTCTAACAAAAAAGTGGCGAGGACTTCGTTATCTTCATTGGCCAAATAAATAGCCAAACGCTGGTCTTTTTGCTCAAGTGCGACCGGCAATTTGACAAATTGCGCACTACCAAGGCGATACGTGGTGCCATCAATTTTCCCGCTAATACCGGCTCCAGAGACTGCTTTTACATCAGATACAGACAGTGCGCTATCAAAAAATTGATCAAAAGCCCTGGCGATCGGATGTTGTGATTGTGATTCCAACGCCGCGGCAAGCGATAAGGCTGTTGCCTGCTCGATGCGAGAGTCGGTTTTAGCGACACTAAAATCACCTGTGGTTAGGGTTCCTGTTTTATCAAAACAAATATGATTAACCCGCGTTAGTGTGTCTAATGCACTGCCGTTTCGTAACAACAGTCCATGACTTGACATCGTAGCGCGTGCACATGTGTAAGCTGAGGGCGTCGCCAGACTAAGGGCGCAAGGGCAGGTTGCAACTAACACTGCGATGGCATACCAAAGTGCATCTTCGTTGCCCAGGTAACTCCACCCGATATAGGTGCAGCTAGACAACAATAAGATACCAACAACGACATATTGGCTTAGTTGGTCAGCGATGGTCGCCAAACGCGGTTTGTCAAAGCTTGCCTGTTCTTGTAAGCGAATAATTTGAGAAATAAGCTGGTCAGCCCGGGTGCAACGTACCTCTATCGTTAGTGGACTGTCGATGTTGATGGTGCTTGCAAACACACTGTCGCCTATTTGCTTGCCAACGGGTAATTGTTCCCCTGTTAATACGGCTTCATTGGCGTGAGAGACACCGGATAACACCACCCCATCGCCAGGAATGGTCTCTCCGGGTTTAACCAGTACCACTTCGGTGATTTTTAATGTTTTAGCAGGTACGCTTTCGATTTGACCATCACTGGCAATTTTATGAGCGGTGGTCGGGATGAGTTTGAGCAAATTACTGCTAACCTGCGATGCTTTTTTCTTAGCGCGTTGCTCAAAAAAGCGACCGAGCAGCAGAAAAAATACAAACATCGAGACAGATTCGAAATAGACCTCGCCCATTCCTAGCCAAGTTGCATAGACACTAGCACTGTAAGCGAGTAATACCGCAATAGAGACTGGGATATCCATGTTTAATCTTTTTGCGCTAATCGCCGATGCTGCATTTTTGTAAAAGGGTAACGCGCTGTAGACCACGACGGGTAGTACAATGATTAGGCTGATCCAACGAAAGTAAATATTGAGTTCGTTGCTGAGTGAACCTAACGCATCAAAGTAAGAAGCGATAGCGAACATCATTACTTGCATGGTACATAAGCCAGCGACTATTAGCTTTCTTAAATGTGCCTTTGCGGTGGCAACCTCTTGTTGTTCGGCTTTGTCTGGCTGGAAAGGGTAGGCCTTATAACCCACTTGTCCGATCGCCAAGAGAATATCTGATAGTTTTAGTTTGTTCAGATCCCAGCTGATGGCAATGCGCGATGTTGTTGTATTAACGTTACATTTTGCCAAACCATCAAGCTTAATGAGTTTACCTTCAATGAGCCATGCACAGGCGGCACAGGTAACGTTCTCTACACTTAGAATGACTTCACTAAGATTATTCTCGGTATGGACGAAATCCTGAGCAATTTCAGTGTGGTCATAGGCCAAGATTTCCTGCAGTTGCGCGGGAACAAGTGGTGCAGGTTGCGCCCCAGTTTCGGTTCTGTGCTTATAATAGTTGCTCAATCCCGTATCCACAATTGAGCGACTTACAGCTTGACAGCCTAAGCAGCACATTGCGCGGGGCTTTGAGAATACCTCTACCTCAAGGTCTATTCCCGATGGTACTTCTTCACCACAGTGAAAACAGCTAATGTCAGTCATTTTGCTTATCGATCAAATGAATCAAATAGGGTATCAATTTCACTTGGGAAAGTGTCAACAGTTTGTACACGCCACAGCCCGTCAAATGACTCAACCTGGATAGTCCATTTACCAGCAATTGGTGCGGTTAATGGCATAGTGTAAATACCTTGTCCATTTGCAGTGATTAATTGCTCAAAATCCTTGGCTTGCTGGGTGCGATGAATAAACCGTAAGCGAAGGGCAGCGGTTTGTGGTTCGCCGTATGTCTGTGAGAGCGTGATCTGGGTATCTTGCACGTTCATTTTAAATTTAAGTGCTAATTTGTAAGCATTATCTAAGCGCGTTAAATCAACATCGATTGCTTTGCCCTTTTTATAATAGTCTTCCACTACCATATCAGGTTTGTTCTCAATCGCTATAAAGAGCGTGGTTACGCTCGCAATCACTGCCGTAGCAGGTAAACCTATAAGTACCCATGGCCAAAATTGCTTGTACCAAGGTTTAATATCATTCATGTTGTATACCACTGTTAATTTATTCTCGTTAACCAAACCTGTTTTGGCTAACGGCAATAAACTTTTAGCTAGGATAAAAATAAGGCTCCGAGTTGGAGCCTTATTTAGCTAATTAGTTCAGTTATTTTTATTTATTTGACAAACTATAAACGTAAGCTGAAATAACATGCACTTTGTCGTTACCTAGGATTTCACTCCAAGCTGGCATTACACCAGTACGACCGTTTGCGACTGAATCAGTGATTGCGGCTTTTGAACCACCGTATAACCATACTTTATCAGTAAGGTTAGGTGCGCCCATCATCTCGTTACCAGTACCATCAGTGCCGTGACAGGCCATACATAAACCGAATTTCGCTTTACCGGCCGCTGCCATTTTAGCATTAACCTTACGACCACTTAAGCTTTGTACGTAAGTTACTACTTCTTCAACGCCTTGGTCGCCGCCTAACGCGTCTTTCCAAGCCATCATGCCAGTCGCAACACGCCCTTGCATAATCGATTCTTTGATTTTATCAAAGCTACCGCCATACAACCAATCGCTGTCAGTTAGGTTAGGGAAACCGCGTTGACCGCGAGCATCACTACCATGACATTGCGCACAGTTTTGAATGAACAAGCGTTGACCCACTTTAATTGCTTCAGGGTCTTTAACTAGTTCTTCAACTGATTTGCTTGCGTAGTTTGCGTAAGTCGCACCGTACACAGCATCGGCGCTATCCATTTCAACATCATACTGTACAACCGCACCTGCATCGCGTGCTGCGATAACGGCTGCTTTTGATTCCGCCAATGAATAAACATGCTTGTTAGCACTTTGCCATTGTTGTGGACCAGCGTAATTTGCTAAACCGTAAAGGGCGAAGTAACCTAAGCCCCATACAATACTAATGGCAAACATAATCGTCCACCATTTAGGTAAAGGATTATTCATCTCGACAATGCCATCGAAACTATGCGGCATTTCTTTGCCTTCTTCGCCCATCGTGTCAACAAGCACCATGCGTAATAACCATGCACAGCCGAAAACAACGATTAGCGAGCCGATGATAATCCATAAACTCCAGAAGGTACTCATTTGGACTCTTCTCCTGCTTTTTTGTCTTTGTCTAGATTCGATTCGTCGGCGAATACCAAGTTGGCTGCTTCGTCAAACGATTTCTTTCTTCGTGAACTAAACGCCCAAGTGTAAATGCCGATAAACAAAATCAGCATTCCCACTGTTACGATGCCTCGAAATGTACCGTAATCCATGGGAACTCCTATTTTAAGTTAGTGCCAAGTGATTGTAGGTAAGCAATTAATGCTTCTAGCTCAGTTTTGCCTTTAACAGCTTCTTGAGCGCCTGCAATATCAGCGTCTGTGTAAGGAACATCGAAGTTATCTTTGAATAATGATAATTTCGCTGCTGTTTGCTCACCAGTCAATACGTTTTCTGCCAACCAAGGGAAGCCAGGCATATTTGACTCAGGCACTACCGCACGAGGGTCAATCATATGCGCTTCATGCCATGCGTCGCTGTAACGACCACCAACACGAGCCAAATCTGGACCAGTACGCTTAGAACCCCAAAGGAAAGGGTGATCCCAAACAGACTCACCTGCTAATGAGTAATGACCATAACGTTCAGTTTCATGACGGAATGGACGAATCATTTGCGAGTGACAGTTAACACAACCTTCGCGGATATAGATATCACGGCCTTCAAACTCTAAAGCGGTAATCGGCTTCATGTTTTTCATTGGCGTGTTTGTTTCAGCTAAGAACAGCTGTGGCGTGATCTCTACTAATGTACCGAAGCTGATGGCAACGATAGAAAGTACAGCAAGTAAGCCAGCGTTCTTTTCAACAAGTTCGTGATTTAATTTTTTAAACATGTTAATCGCTCCTTACAGTGCTTGAGAGTCAGTTAAAGTGCCAGCTGGCGCTTTAATTGTCTTGATAACGTTGTAAAGCATGATAACCATACCTGCAACGAAGAATACACCACCAATTGTACGCATTAGGTAGAATGGGTATGAAGCTTGTAGCGACTCAACGAAGCTATAAGTAAGTGTACCGTCAGCATTTACAGCAGACCACATTAGACCTTGCATAACACCTGAAATCCAAAGCGCTACGATGTACAGTACAGTACCAATAGTCGCTAACCAGAAATGGGTGTTGATAAGCTTTGTGCTGTACATTTGGGTGTTACCGTATAGGCGCGGGATCATGTGGTAAAGAGCACCAACAGAAACCATTGCAACCCAACCAAGTGCACCAGAGTGTACGTGACCAACGGTCCAATCGGTGTAATGTGACAGAGCGTTTACTGTTTTAATCGCCATCATCGGGCCTTCGAAGGTAGACATACCGTAGAAAGATAGTGAAACAATTAAGAAACGTAAAATAGGGTCGGTGCGTAATTTGTGCCAAGCGCCAGATAGCGTCATGATACCGTTAATCATACCACCCCAAGAAGGAGCGAATAGAATAACAGACATTACCATGCCTACAGTTTGCGTCCAATCTGGCAGCGCAGTGTAGTGAAGGTGATGAGGACCAGCCCAAATGTAAAGTGCAATCAATGCCCAGAAGTGAACGATTGAAAGACGGTAAGAGTATACTGGACGTTCAGCTTGCTTTGGTACGAAGTAGTACATCATACCAAGGAAACCTGCTGTTAGAAGGAAACCAACGGCGTTGTGACCATACCACCACTGAACCATCGCATCGGTAGCGCCACCATAGATAGAGTAAGACTTACCCCAATCTAATGGAATTGCAGCACTGTTTACTAAATGCAGTACAGCAACTACTAAGATGAATGAACCATAGAACCAGTTTGCTACATAAATGTGCGAAGTCTTACGCTTGATTAACGTTCCAAAGAAGTTAACGGCGTAGGCTACCCAAACGATAGTAATTAAAATATCGATTGGCCATTCCAACTCGGCATACTCTTTAGAGGTAGTATAACCTAGTGGAAGTGTAACAACGGCGGATAAGATTACAGCTTGCCAACCCCAAAAGGTGAAGCTTGCTAGTTTGTCGCTAAACAATCTAGTTTGACAAGTGCGTTGAACAACGTAATAAGACGTTGCAAAGAGTGCGCTAGTACCAAATGCAAATATTACTGCATTAGTATGTAACGGACGTAAACGGCTAAAGGTTAACCACGGTGTATCAAAATTTAATTGTGGCCAGTATAGCTGTGCTGCGATAAAAACACCTACTGCCATCCCGATAATACCCCAGATAACTGTGGTAATAGCGAATTGACGAACAACGGTGTAATTATAGTCAGCGTGTGATGGACTAGTGTGAGTCATCTTTCGGCTTCCAGTGCTTACATTTGCTTGTTAAACCCAGTTGAAGACATTTCAACTGGAAAAAACCCATTTGGTCAGTTGCCTCACCAAATGGGACCCAGTGCCTGCATCAACTTGACATATGTTAATTCAGGCGGTGATATCTTACGTTAAATCGGCGCTATTGTAGCTTGATTTGGATCAAATTTAAAATTTGAACTGGGCAAAAACCGTAAATATTTTAAAAACTTTAGTTGTATGCTTAATAAATGCCCACGAAATTTGTGGGGATAATGTATAGTGCCCGTTTTAAAGGGGAGATTATGCATAAATTTTTAATTAGCTTTGGAATTATCTTGTCCCTTAGCGCTTGCCAACCAGTGCTAAAGCAAAATATGTCTCCGTTGGAGACTGTATGGGATGAAAGCGGTGTTCAAGTGATGGTAACCAAGGCACTGCATGCAGAAGAGTTATTTACTATTTCGTTGTCACTCACTCAAGAGGGCTCAGCAATTGCGGGCAAGCTTGTTAGTCAGAGCATGGATATGGGCGTGGTACCTTTGGTTTTTAGTACAAAGGATCAACGAAATTTTCATGCACAGTCGATTGTTGGGTCTTGTAGCTTGCAACAAATGGTATGGCGTTTGGAGCTTCGGTGGCTCGAGAACGGGCAATCACGCTTTATCACATTGCCGTTGATGGTTCGTCAATAACCTCTGCTTTCTGAGATTGCAGAAACTCAAGACTTTGCTGAACGGCTTGTTCAACGGCTGCAGCCATCTCAACACGCTCTGATGAGGATAAGAAAAACGACATGTCCACTTCATGGCGAATATAACGGGCAGGGAGCTTGTTTAACGCAAGGCAACAGACATCAGCAACAAATTCCTTTTCATACAAGGTATCGATTTTATTGGCGCTAAGGTACTCTACGACCAAGTGCTCATAATAATTGTGAATATCTATATCTAAGTGCACAAAAAACTCCTGATGTCATTGATTAGAAACTAACTTAATTCGCTGAGTCTGTCAAAGTCGCTATTGGATAATAACGGCTAAGGCGGCAAGCTATTCCTCAGAGTCTCCCCATTGGGCATCTTCTTCGGTTTCGCTATCATAAAGTCCGGTGCTCAAAGCCGCTTGTTCGACAATCTGAGCGTAGTCTGGGACAAGGTCGACAATCATTTGAAACATGACCGGCGAAAACAGATTAATGTTGGTTTGGTCTTGCTGGTCCACAATCTCCTGTGCAATTTCCCTGTCAGCAAAATAGGTCATCGCCATAACTGCAAGCGAAAAGCTTTCGTTAATCTCACTGTCGCTTGGCATATGATCGAACATTTGCTGCGAATAGAAGTTAACACCGCAGGCAAATCCTAACGACCACTCATGCAATGGGTGGCCGCTAAGGAAATTGGCTTCGACCATTTCAGAACACTCAACGGTCGGTGGCAGTTTATAACCATTTTCAAAAACATCGTCACTAATGCAGTTATAAAGCTGCGCTAACGCTAAGGTGATTTCGTCAGGAATCTCGTCGGGCTGATTATTGAAGATCAACGGCAGCCACTGATTAACATCGATTGGGTCGGGGGATGCAATGATCGCAAACAAATAGCCTTTTACCGCCGTGAGGGATAATGTTTTGCTTGGGGCTTTATCTAATAACCAGCTGGCTAGTTGCTGCTCTTGTTCATTTGTTAATGCGTGCACGTTTAAAAATCCTAATCTAATGTGTGGTTATTATCGCGGTTTTAAAACAATAATTAAAGCGTCTAAAATTGCTTTAAGTGTTCTCTTTCATAGTTTTCAGGCGAAATAGTTAAGTTAAGGTGCGTTGCTTGCTCTTTAAGGCGCTGCTCCTTTAAGTTTAAACTATCAATGGCAATAGTGTTGTCGTCGAGCAACCAAAGTTGTCGCGACGCTCGGTAATAGAAACCAAGGGTTTGGATTGCAATGACGTTTTCTTTAGCGGCCGCAGCTTCAACTTGGCGCAGTTTTGCATTGATGAAATTAAGTTCCATCTTTAAACACCAAACGTAGTATATCTCAGCGAAGAATGGCTTATTTTTGAGCATGGACAGGGTACTAAGAATTGCTGCTACACTAACCACAACCGCCATCAAATTTAGCGAGAAATTATCGCCATCACTTGAGCTTACCAGGGCAATAAATAGCGCGGATAGACCAAGGGACGAGAAAAGTAACGTGATAATGCACCCTACTATGGTTATGTTCAGGTGCTTGCGGTAGCGGTCTTTATCGATGTCTAGTAACTTCACGGGAATATCATCTTGCTAAAAAGTGAAGCGATTGTATCAGAATAATTTTGCAATGCGGTTAATTTTATCTAAGCTTTTTTACAATATAAGAAACAGTTGCACGCTCGTGACCCGCTTAAGTGTGGAGAGAATAAATGCTAAACAAGACATATTTGGATAATAGATTGGCGCTAGGGTATAATCCGTTTTTTTTTGCATTAGAGCCAAACACACTATGTCCAACTGTGATTTAAGTGAAGCACAATTAGAGATTATTAGTCGACAATTAGGTCGTCAACCACGCGGGATAGTGCGAATCGCACATCAAACGCCACAAGGCATCCCTACGGTATTACAAACACGTTCATTAGTTGCTGACAAGCCTTTTCCAACCATGTATTGGTTATGTTCCCAAGACTTGCATAAAGCAATAAATAAGATCGAAACATCCGGCTGGACCAAACACATCGAACAGCGAATCTTAGCGGAAGAGGACTTGCGGGAAACCTTTTATGCTAACCACCAGCAGTATGTTAAAGCGCGCTGGGAAGCAATGGACCCAAATGATAAGGCCAGGCTTGAGGAATTGGGCTACCTAAAACTTTTTGACCAATATGGCATTGGTGGGATCTCGCAATGGGATAAGGTGCGCTGCCTACATATGCAATATGCTCATCACTTGTGTGGGGATAACATTATCGGCCAATTGTTAGATCAAGAGTTTGAATTGAATAAACTGCCCATTACCTTCTAGTTATCGTCATGCCATTGATTAACCAGTGACATGATAGCCGTTTATTATTAGCATTGATATTACTTAGGTTGTCCATTGTAAGAGGGTAATTTGAGTCCCCAAACAATTGCTGCGCTGCGTAACGAGAGCGCAGCAAGCATACCGCACAACACCGCGAGATTTTCACTGACACCAAACCAATGCAGCCCTAAATATACGGATGCCCCCGTGACGGCGGTGGTTACATAAAGCTCGCGACTACCAAGGACGAGGTCGTAACCGCAAACAACATCACGTAAAATGCCACCAAAAGTCGCGGTAATAACTCCCATACATACGCATATCAGCGGGGCTGCACCAATCTCAACTGCAATCTGGGCTCCGGTAACACAGAATAAGGACAAGCCTAAAGCATCCATCCAAATTAGCGCTTTGCGGCGAGATTGCAGTTTGGGGGCAATGAAATAGGTGATAAAAGACATCACTAAACACAGACCAACGAAGGTTGAGTCGAGTGTCCAATACAGGGGAAGGCGTCCAAGCAATACATCACGCACGGTACCACCACCCAGACCAGTTAGGGTACCGATTAGCATAAAACCAAGTATGTCCATGTGCTTTCGTGCAGCATCGAGTGCTCCTGATATCGCAAAAACGGCGATTCCAAATAAGCCAAACACATCGACTACTACGTTAATATCAAGATCTTGAAGCACACTTTTCTTCCCAAGGCACAAAAACGCTATCTTAAAGGCAAACTGGTCTTACTGCTAGTGCAAGGAGATAAGTTTTTCTTTATCTATTGGCTAGTTAACTTTCTAAGCTATTAGTTCTGTCCATATCATACTTTGGGAGGAAGCTTTGTTGACATAATATGACTAAGTGACTGTCATTATTGATAAAAATCTAAATTACCACTCTCGGGCTAGCAAGATAAAAGAGGAGAAAAACGCTAAGATATCAACAAATAACTTAATATAAGAGGTGTTTATGTCTGCAATTTTTCTACTGCTTGCTAGTGTCGGAGCGGATAATGGGGCGATAGAATCAATTGAGGTAAAGGGACAAACTCCCTTGCACAATGAAAACAGCCAATATTTACTGGGCACATTACAGCAAGCAAATGGACTCGAGCTGGAGCAAAGCCAAAGCTTAAACTTAACTGACTTCCTTAAACATCAAATGCGCAATGTTCATGTCAACGATGCACAAAACAATCCATTTCAGCCCGATGTCCAGTATCGTGGCTTTACCGCATCACCGCTCTTGGGTTTACCACAAGGGATATCAGTTTACCTCAATGGCTTTCGTTTTAATGAACCGTTTGGAGACACAGTTAATTGGGATTTAATCTCGCTGAGCGCGATTGATAATGTATCGCTATTCTCAGGCTCAAATCCACTGTTTGGCTATAACACACTAGGTGGTGCGCTAGCGCTTAAAGTAAAAAACGGCTTTAGCTACGACTTTAATCAAGCTAATTTAAGTACGGGTAGCCATGGCGCCAACTTAAGTAACTTACAAAGTGGTGGCCATAACGAAAACTGGGCTTATTACATAAACCTCAACCACTACAATGAGGATGGCTGGCGGGACGCATCTCCTACGGATATAAAGCAGTACCTGGCAAACCTGAGCTATAAAAGCGACGATATCAGCGTTTCGTTGTTAGCAGCTAATAATCACAATACCATGATTGGTAATGGTGCGGTGCCAATAGAGTTACTTGAGCAGCAATCGCCTACCGCCATTTATACACAGCCTGACCAAACCAGTACCGCGTTAAAGCTGCTTGGTTTAAGTTTAGAGGCGACATTATCTGACTCGCTCATGTTGGCAGCAAACGCCTATGTTCGTAAAAACACCGTTAGCAGTATCAATGGGGATGACAGCGATTATGAGCCGTGTGAAATAGACACCGGCATAACGCTGTGTGAAGGGGATGACGACGATGATGACGACGAGTTAGATGGTCATGAAGGAGCAGAAAACGAGGAAGAGGAAGAAGAAGCGGAAGCTGTACAGTTCACCGGACACGGCCCTGACGTCTCTTTTTCCCAGCTAAGCGACTTAGATCCTGAGGATATTGATGGCACCTACAATACCGGTACCAGCATCATTGAAAGCCAGGGCATTAACTTGCAGCTAACTAAAGAGTTGGCTAATGATCATCAAATTACTTTTGGTGTGAGCGCGGATGTCAGTGATATTAGTTTTACCAGCGCGACTCAGTTTGCAATTTTGCATAATGATAGTCCAAGCGATGACCGCAGCGTGACGCCAATTGGCCTCTTTGATCAAGAATCAAATGTTGGATTGGATGTTGAAACTACGCACTACAGCGCGTTTGCCCAGGGACATTTTAGTTTATCAAATCAGCTTTCTCTAGAGGTTGGTGGACGTTATCAACATGCTACGATCGACATGAAAGATTTGATCGAATCTGGAGAAGGGTCTTTAGACGGCTACCATAAATTCAAACGGTTTAACCCAGCAATTGGATTGCGCTATGAACTAAGTGATCAGTTGGTGGCGACGGTAAGTTATAGTGAATCTTCACGCAATCCAAGTCCTGCTGAACTGAGCTGTGCGGATGAGAACGATCCTTGTAAACTGCCAAACGGTTTTGTCTCAGATCCGCCACTAGAACAGGTTGTTGTTAACACGTGGGAACTTGGATTTAGTCATGCAGTTGACGGTTGGCAAAGCCAATTTACGTTATTTAATACCAAAAGTATTGACGATATCATTTTCCAACAAGCAGGTTCTCACCCATCGAGAGGTTACTTCGTAAACATCGATGAAACCCGTCGCCAAGGCCTGGAACTTGCTACTGAGAAATCTTTTGGTAAGTTAAGTACGCAAGTAAACTACAGTTATCTGGACGCCACGTTTGAATCAGAGTTCACGTCGTTTAGCCCCCAAAATCCACTAGGGCCAAATCGCTTGGTGACTAAGGGTAGTAGCATACCTGGTCAACCTAAACATCAATTAAAACTGTTGCTGGATTACCAATGGGACAAGCTTAATCTGGCAACGGAAATAAACTATGTTTCCAGCAGTTTTTACCGTGGCGATGAAGCGAACGAAAACCAAAAGATAGGTTCTCATGTTTTAGCTAACGTAGCGCTAAATTATCAATATAGCAGCGCGTTGAGCTTTTCATTACGAATAGATAACTTGTTTGACCGTCAGTATTTCACCTTTGGCACTTATGGTGAAGCGGATGAGGTGCTCGAGGATTCGTATGAAGATATTGAGGATCCATACTTTGTCGGACCAGCAAAGCCACGTAGTGCAATGCTGTCCCTAAGTTATAAGTTTTAAGCTTTAGTCTAACGCTTTGCACCGGCCTTCGGTGCAAAGCTTGCTAACGCAAGCAGGGCAGTAATAATGGTAATGGGCATTAAAACAGATAAGGAATTGAGGTGAGTTTGGTTATAAAGAGACCAACGTAATAATTCAACGCAATAACTAAAAGGGTTATATTGACACAGCCAATAAAGCCACAAGCTTGCTTCCTTCATCTTCCACAGCGGATACAACGCGCTAGACAGAAAAAACATCGGAAAAATCACAAAATTCATTACCCCCGCAAAATTCTCCAGTTGTTTAATCAAGTTAGAGAGTAACAACCCCAATGCACCGAGGAAAAACGCTATGATAAAGATTGCGGGAACGGCGTAAAGGTAGCCGATAATATCAATATCTACATCAACTAAGTTAGTTAGCAAAAGAAAAATATAGACCTGAATTAAAGAGAGCATTGCGTTGGACATAAGCTTGCAAAATAGCAAGTAAGGACGAGGCAGGGGACTCATCAATAATACTTTCATGCTACCCATTTCCCGATCATAAACCATACTGAGCGAACTTTGCATACCATTAAATAGCAATATCATGCAGCACAGGCCGGGGGTGATATAAGTTTGGTAAGTGATATACGTGCCATAGGGCTCCATGATGGCCACCCCAAGCGCTGCCCTAAAGCCAGTGGCAAAGACCACGAGCCACAGCATTGGACGCACCAGTGCAGAAAGTAAGCGGGTTTTTTGGGCAAAGAAGCGTCGTAATTCACGCAAAAAGATCCCCTGAAATGCTATTAGGTAGGCTTTAGATTGCATTTAGGGCTCCTTGGCTGGTTAAGCTGATGTAAAGATCGCTAACATTGCTTACTTGGGTCTTGCTGATTAAATCACTGACTGTGCCGCTGGCCACTAACACCCCTTTAGTTAATACGACGAGGTGATCATCCAGCTTTATTTCATCGAGCAGGTGTGTAGTCCATATAACGCACAGCGACGATGTTATAGCTAACTCACGAATGTAGTTAATTATCTGAGCACGGGATTGATTATCAAGGCCTACACTGGCTTCATCCAATAACAAAATAGAAGGCTTGTGAACCAATGCGCGTACTATTTCGAGGCGCTTGCGATGGCCACCATTTAACTGCCTGATTTTATCTTTTAGTCTTCCTGTTAGGCCAAGTCCCTCTAATAGCGGTTCGCTTCGTCTGAGCACTTCGCGTTTTGACAGCCCGTGGAGCGCACCGTGATAGCAAAGGTTCTGCTCCACGGTTAGATCCATGTCGAGGGTAGGTTCTTGAAAAACGACGCCAAATCGCGCCATTATATTTGCCTGTGCTTGGTCAATGCGCAGTCCGTCATATTCAATGTAGCCACTGCTAGGCTTCTTCAAGTGAGTAAGTAGTGCAATAAACGTCGACTTTCCAGCGCCATTGGGCCCAAGAAGTACATTAAACCCAGCATGAAAAGCGAGGTCTAAATTGGCTAGCACACAGGTTTTTCCATAATAAAAGCTAAGTCCTGATGTGTTTATCATTTAGTCGTCTCTTGCCCATTATTAGTGATTGCAACGCCCCAGGGGTAGCGGCCAACTTTGATTGATTTCAATACTTTATGCTTCGCTAGATCGATAACAGATACGTCACCACTGACACCATTGGTGGTTAGCAATCGCGATTCGTCTTGGTTAAAAGCCATTTGCCACACACGTCTTCCGACAAGTAGGTAGTCGATAACCTCCCGCTTTGCGATATCGATAATCGCTACGTGGTTGGCAGGGCCAAGGGCAACGTAAAGAAAGCGTTGTTCCTTGTCTAATAGGATACCTACTGGTTGTACGCGATCGCGATGGATACCGCTGATCTTAAAGTTAAAGGTTGTCACGATTTGGTTAGTGTCAGTACTTAGCAATGCAACCGTTCCACCAATCTCAGAGCTGACCCAAAGCCATTTCCCGTCACTGGAAAATTGCGCTGAACGTGGGCGTGAATCGACGAGGGTGTTGGCGAAATTAGTGTTGTCTGCTGTGTTAATCCAGTGGACCATATTGGTTGTTTCGGAAGTAACTACCACTGTTTTGCCATCTGGGCTAACTGCCAATCCTTCAGGTTCAACACCAACATCTACCTGACCGATGACCGTCCGAGAATCAATATCAATAATCGTTAGCAGGGCATCATCTTCGTTGGCGGTATAAATTATTTTTCCGTTTGGATGTAGCGCAATGGTTTCAGGATCCTCCCCAGATGGTAGCTCACCGACGATTTGGTGATTAGACAAATCCATGATTTGTACAGTGTCAGATTCGCTGGCGCAAATATAAGCCAGCTTGTTGTCATGGCTTAAAATGATGCCACGCGGCCGGGCGCCAGTCTCAACCGTTTTTACAACTTGCAATGTATCAAGGGCAATAATTGACAAGCTATTATCCTTTTCATTGGTGACGTAGGCCAGTTCGCTTGCACTACTATCGATAGTAAATAACATAGTAATGAGCAGCAATACCGCAACACAATTTTTTCTCATAGTTGTTCTCTTTATCAATTAGTTAGGTAAAATTTGAGCAAGTTAGTTAAAGCGGCAGCCAGTCTCAGCCTTTTCAAAACCCAAGGTATCTAGTTCATTGGTTGGATGTAAAATTCCTTGCTGCGGCGACTGCGAAATTAACGCCGTGGGGTGCAATATGGATATTGGCATCCTTAGCTGCCCATTCCATTGGCGGTAAGTTAATTTGCGACCTAAATAGGCGCCTAGCCCAAAATCCGCACTTTGAATGTATTCTTTTAACGTATCCACTTGTGAGCTCTTAGTGCTTAGAAAGGCGCTCGAAATAGAGCGCAGGGCAACATAACCAGCGAAATCGGTTTCATTCATCGGCCGATTGGCCAGGGCATTGAAACGATTTTGAAGTTGCAGCGCGCCCCACTGTTCGATGCGCGCGTGCCACCCTAAGGCTTGCGCTCCTGCAGAGCCAATAACAGGGCGCGGTAAGTAGGTGTTGTATGGCAGATAGTCCGCAAAGTCCTTGATTGCGTCCGCTATAAAAACGACATCATATTCCCGCGCAGTTTGGGTGAATAATGGCATCTCGCGTGCGGCGCTTCGGCGTAAATCTGCATTGAAGTCCCATTGTTTTTTTTCAATTAGTTTTAAACCGTAGCGTTTAGCTGAGCGTTCGAATGCGCTAACTATTGTTAAATCTTTTGCAAAGCGACCGTGAACCACAAGCACCTTAGTTAATCTTTTTGCCAGTAGCCATTGGGCCAAAGCATCTGTTTTCATGCTATCACTAAGGGCAGTGTGCAAGGTGTTTTTATCACACCATGATTTGCGCAGTATGTCTGCTGTTGCGGCGATATTGAAAAGTAATACTTGTTTGTCTGACGCCCATTGTTGCAGAGACCGTAGCGCATCCTTATCTGCGTTAATCAAAAAAATGCGATGACCACTGGCATAGCGCTCTTTTAAGGTCTGAGTTATTTGTTCGGCGGATTGCAGTATGTCTGTAGTCAATATTATCTGCTGGTTGACGAACTTGCCCGTGGTATTGGCATCGTTAACGGCGAGCACTGCACCCTGTTGGCCACTATCCTGTGGCGGGGTAACCATGCTTGACAGCGTTGCTGGCGCAGCCACCGTTAGCTTCAGATAACTAACCTTTAGGTTTTGTTTATTGTTCTCATTTGCATTCGTGCCGGTAATTATCAGCAACAACAAAAGCGTTAAAATACGAAATAGAGTCATAGATATTCCTAAATAGATCACTGATTTAATATATAAAAATTTTGCTAACGGGGAAACTCCAACTAGAACTTGCCACTTAACCTTAAGACTATGATAAACCGGATAAATATGTAATATTCAACTGCTTTTTGTCACTTATTTCATACTAAAGGAGGAGCTTTAACGGCGCTAAAGTGGCATGTGGTCATAGCATCCAAGCGCCTAGAATTGAAGCATCTACAGGTTTTGAGATTAATAAAAGGGTTTTGGCATGAAAAAGTCTATATTTAGCAGACATGGCGTAGTCGCCACACTTGTAAGTTCATTGGTATTAAGTAGCGCATCTTTGCAAGTAAGTGCACATGGCGATGTTACGCCCCAGTCGATTGACACTTCGTCCATTCCTCAACTAGGCAAAGAGTGGCGTGATACTAATCCATATCGTGACCAAACAGGTGACATGCTAAAGGAGATCCTGCGTATTGGTTCATCGGCATACACCCAGAACTGCGCACGTTGCCACGGCCTGGAAGGTATTTCTGGTGGTATCGCTCCGGACCTTAGAATGCTACCAGCTGATTTTGACGGTGATGAGTGGTATGTCTACCGAGTTCAAAATGGGGCCGTGCGAAACGGCGCAGTCTATATGCCCAAAATGGCCGAGCATTTGTCTCAGGAAGCCCTCTGGTCAGTGCGTACCTGGCTCGAGTCAGTTGCGGTAAAACAATAGTAAGATGATGGTTTATCTTAAATTATTAATTAGGAGTGCTGTGTTTGCAGCGCTCCTTTTGTCGTCTACGATGCAAGCAAGAACCTTTGATGAAATCATCGAGTCAAACAAACTACTCGTTTCTGTATATCGTGACTTTCCACCATTTTCATCAATTGTCGAGGGACAGCCCGTTGGCATCGATATTGATATAGCGAGAGCGATAGCCAAAGGATTAGGAATAGAGCTAGTTTTACGCTGGACCACTGCAGATGAAAATGTGGAAGATGACTTGCGTAACAATTTATGGAAAGGCGATTTCTATCATAAGAAAAAAAGTGATTTGATGCTTCGCATTCCCTACGACAAAGCATATTCACAGCTTCGTGATGATATTGGCGAGTTAGTGCATGACAGGGTGCATATGTTTGCACCATATCACACCGAGATTTGGCAGGTAGCATTTAACAGCAAGCGGTTGGAGAGTGTGCCAACCGTTGCAGTATTTCAGTATCACGATATCGGCGTTGAGGTAGATTCTGTGCCAGCATTCTATTTTACCGGTGCTTTTAGGGGCACGATGACTAAGCACACTAAGCATTTTCCGACGATAGCGCTGGCAGCCGAGGCAATGTTTAACCAGCAGGTAGACGCCATTATGGGGATGCGAAGTCAGGTAACCGCGCTTGTTGCTAACCAACCTGAACACTTCAAGTTAGCGAGTAACGGTTTCCCAACCATTGGTCGACAGCAGTGGGATATCGGTATGGCGGTAAAAAGCGAAAACCGCCAATTAAGTTACGCCATTGGCGACGTCGTCACTGAGTTAGTAAAGAGCGGAAAACTAAAAGCTATCTTTGAGCGTCACCATGCGCATTACCAAAAACCTGAATATTATCAACCTTAACCCAATGGTGTCCTACTAAGTGATGATAAGAATCCCTACTGGTGGCTAATATTTTTGTGCCGCTACTGTGAATAAACTATCAAAGTGCCAGTGTGTTGTACTGCATTGGCGTATGTATTGACGAGCGCTACATTGCTAGCGATACGTTTAAACTAGCCCGCGAGGAAATTAGAATGATAAGTGCAGGTAACAAATTAAAGTCAGTAGCAGCGCTCGTTGCTTTGGCGTTAAGCGCAACGGTCAGCGCCGGAGTCTCTGATAAAGACATCCTAAACGACCAAGCGACAACACATGATGTCGTATCAAATGGTATGGGCTTGAAGGGGCAGCGATATAGTCCACTAACTCATATCAACACTGAAACGGTTAAGGATATTCGTCCTGTTTGGGGATTCTCTCTCGGTGGAGAAAAGCAACGTGGTCAAGAGTCTCAGCCTGTCATTAAAGACGGTGTGATGTATATCACCGGCTCTTATTCACGTGTTTTTGCAATTGATGTAATGACTGGGGATGAATTATGGCAATACGATGCGCGCTTACCAGACGGGATCATGCCGTGTTGTGACGTGATAAATCGTGGTGTTGCTCTTTTTGGCGACTTAGTTATCTTCGGTACCTTGGATGCTAAACTGGTTGCGCTAAACAAAAAGACTGGTAAAACAGTATGGAAGAAGAAAGTCGAAGACTATAAGGCTGGCTACTCAATTACTGCCGCGCCAATTGTTGTTAAAGGCAAGGTTATCACTGGCGTTTCAGGTGGCGAATTCGGTGTGGTTGGTAAAGTTAGGGCCTATGACGCCAAGACGGGCCAGATTGCTTGGGAAAGACCCACCGTTGAAGGCCATATGGGGTATATTTGGAAGAATGGCAAAAAAGTTGAGAACGGCATATCGGGCGGCGAGCCAGGTAAAACCTGGACTGGCGACTTGTGGAAATCAGGTGGTGCTGCGCCTTGGCTAGGTGGTACATACGATCCAGAAGTTGATCTTCTCTTCTTTGGCACGGGTAACCCGGCACCTTGGAACTCGCACTTGCGCCCAGGGGACAACCTCTTTTCGTCGTCACGTCTTGGCATTGACCCAGATACCGGCAAAATCAAGTGGCATTTCCAAACAACGCCACATGATGGTTGGGACTATGATGGTGTGAATGAAGTTGTCGCGTTTAACTACAAAAGCGGTGGAAAGACGATTAAAGCGGCGGCTACTGCCGATAGAAATGGCTTCTTTTACGTGCTAAATCGTGAAAATGGTGATTTCATTCGTGGTTTCCCATTCGTAGATAAAATTACTTGGGCCAAAGGCTTAGATAAAAATGGTCGTCCGATCTATAACGAAGCTATTCGTCCAGGTAACCCTGCTGCGAGCAAGGATGGCAAAAAAGGCTCTACTGTAGTCGCTGCGCCTTCTTTCTTGGGTGGTAAAAACTGGATGCCAATGGCCTACAGTAAAGACACTGGACTATTTTACGTTCCGTCTAACGAGTGGGAGATGGACATCTGGAATGAGCCTACTGCTTATAAAAAGGGCGCTGCTTACCTAGGGGCTGGATTTACTATCCGCTCAATCAATGATGATTATATTGGCGTATTAAAAGCTATAGACCCTGTCTCTGGTAAGGAAGTATGGCGCCATAAAAACTATGCGCCTTTATGGGGCGGTGTACTAGCGACTGCTGGAAACCTTGTGTTCATGGGTAATCCTGAAGGTTATCTGATGGCGTTTGATGCGAAGACGGGTGAGGTAAAATATAAGTTCAATACCGGCTCTGGTATCGTTGGCTCTCCGGTTACCTGGGACATGAACGGTGAGCAATACATCTCAATTCTGTCTGGCTGGGGTGGTGCTGTTCCATTATGGGGTGGTGAAGTAGCCAAACGGGTTAAAGACTTTAACCAGGGTGGTATGGTTTGGACGTTCAAACTACCGAAATAACTGTTAAAGCCAATTAAAGTGTTTAGGGCTAGCTGCTTGACAGCTAGCCCTTTTTATTTGCTGATTTAAAGGTTGATATAAATCACACTTTTCTTTTTTATCATACTAAGGGATGAGATGTTCAAGCCCAATGGCGCATAGGTTAATTTGTGCTGCGAGATCTATGATAAATGACACAAACATTACTAACAAACTAAGACAGCGCTAGGGTGAGTTACCTGACGCGCTAACTAACGAGGTGATCTATGATCTATGCACATCCAGGCAGTGAAGGTTCTGTCGTTTCTTTTAAATCACGTTATGAAAACTATATCGGCGGTAAGTGGGTAGCTCCGGTAAACGGAAACTACTTTACCAATACAACGCCGGTAACTGGTGAAGCGTTTTGTGAAATTCCACGTTCATGTGGCCAAGACATCGATTTAGCAATAGACGCTGCTCATGCTGCAAAAAGCGCATGGGGAAAAACATCGGTGGCAGAACGTTCTAATATTTTACTCAAGATAGCTGACATCATCGATGCCAATCTAGAGACACTAGCAGTAGCGGAAACATGGGACAACGGTAAAGCCGTGCGAGAAACCCTTGCAGCTGATGTACCACTTTGTTCGGACCATTTCCGCTACTATGCCGGATGTATTCGCGCACAAGAGGGTACACTATCACAGATCGATGATGATACCGTTGCCTATCATTTTGATGAGCCATTAGGGGTTGTTGGTCAAATCATTCCGTGGAACTTCCCGCTGCTGATGGCGGCGTGGAAATTAGCGCCAGCACTAGCGGCAGGTAACTGTATTATCCTAAAACCTGCCGAGCAAACGCCGGCGAGTATTTTAGTATTCATGGAATTAATTGCGCACCTACTACCAGATGGTGTTCTAAATATTGTTAACGGTTTTGGTAAAGAAGCGGGCGAAGCCCTTGCTACCAGCACGCGTATCGCAAAAATCGCATTTACCGGTTCAACTGCGGTTGGTAGTCATATTCTTAAGTGTGCAGCTGAGAACTTGATCCCGTCGACAGTAGAACTTGGTGGTAAATCACCTAACATCTACTTTAGCGATGTGATGAGTCATGAAGATGATTACCTCGAAAAATGTGCGGAAGGTTTCGTGCTAGGTTTCTTCAACCAAGGTGAGGTTTGTACTTGTCCTTCACGTGCCCTTATTCAAGAAGACATCTTTGAAGAATTTATGGAGCACGTTATCGCCAAGGCGAAAAAGATCGTTCGCGGCAATCCATTAGATGTTAACACCATGGTTGGGGCACAGGCTTCAAAAGAACAGTTTGACAAAATCATGAGCTACTTAACTATCGGGCGTGAAGAGGGTGCGAAAGTGCTTACTGGCGGCGATAAGGAAAGTTTGGACGGCTCATTTGAATCTGGCTATTACATTCAACCGACGATCATGCAAGGTGACAACAGCATGCGTATCTTCCAGGAAGAAATCTTTGGCCCAGTGATTGCGGTAACCACCTTTAAAGATGAGGCTGAAGCATTAGCCATTGCCAATGATACAGCGTATGGTTTAGGCGCAGGTCTATGGACTCGAGATACCAATAAAGCGTACCGCATGGGCAAAGGCATAGAAGCTGGTCGTGTATGGACTAACTGTTACCACCTTTATCCTGCCCATGCTGCATTTGGCGGATATAAGAAGTCAGGAATTGGCCGTGAGACCCACAAAATGATGTTGGGCCACTACCAGCAAACTAAGAATCTATTGGTAAGTTACAGCACCAGTCCTTTAGGTTTCTTCTAAGTTAATACGCTTTGATGTGTAAAAGCCCGTTTGGAGTATTGCGATGTCGTTATGTTATTTAAAGCGTATCGCTAGCCTCCTTACGGGCTTATTTGTTTTTCTGTGCATTGTCTATACTCGCCCAGCGAACGCGTTTGTGAATGAACAAGGCGTGGTAACCGCGATTCCATCTGATATCGCAATTATGTTTCCGTCAGCTACTAGAATTGGCAGCCCACAGCTTAAGCAACGGGTGATTCCTGTCTATCAGCTCAACGAACTATTGGGCTATGTTTTCGAATCCGATGACTTTACCAATATTGTTGGCTTTTCTGGGCAAACGATCAATTTACTTATTGCAATCGATCCACAAGGGATTTTGATCAAAGTGAAAGTGCTTAACCACCATGAACCGATATTCATGCATGGCTTAGGCGAACGGCCGATGATCTCTTTCATTAAGCAATTTGAAGGACACTCCATTAAAGAGCGATTTATCGTTGACGCGCGCGACAGGCGTAATAAATCAGTGACTCACATTGACGGCGTCACCAAAGCAACGGTATCGGCTTTAGTGATCAACGATACTATTATTTCTAGTGCGATAAGCGTTGCCCGTGAAATGCTGGATGGGTTTGCCCCACTTAGTAACATGGTGCTAAAGGATAATTACCTTAAACCAATGACCTTCGATGAGCTCGTAACACTGGGCTACATTAAGCATTGGCGTCTAACTTATTTAGCAACAATAGAAAAGTTTCCTTTTTTAACTGACCGCCTGCAAACCTATCAAGACCAGGCCAATCTAATTGATCTCTATATCGCGCCGTTATCAATCGAAATGGTGGGTAAAAACCTGCTCGGTTTGGACGAATATGCCCGGTTGCTCGAAAATATTGGGCCAGACAGTAGCGCCTTTATGGTTCTGGACAATGGCGCATATCCTTTTGTCACTAACGAGTTTGTACCGCAAACCGCACCTGAGAGATTTAAAATAATTCAAAGTGGTCTCCCTCAGGATATTCGCGACATTGATTTCTACAGTTTTTCCGATCCGCAATTTGCGCTAAAGATGCCTGTATACAAACAGTTATTGGTATTGAATGTTAAAGGCAAGTCAGGGTTTGATTTGGCCAGTGAGTTTGAATATCACCTTAGTATCGACTACAACATCTCCTTTTTAACCCGAGAAAGTCACAATTTGTCGGCAAAGATAGCGTTACCTGCTGATTTGTTTGAGATAAATAAAGCGCTGGAAGACAAAAAACGCTTACCGCTATGGCAGCGAATTTGGTTAGACCGATTAGTCACTATAACGATAGTAGGAATTTACCTGGCGATGGTGGTGTTATTGTTTTGCTCGCCAAACCGCGGCAGTGAGTTGATGGTCAATAAGCGGGGGCAGCCGAATTACTTTCGTTTAGCCTGTTTGCTATTCTGCTTGCTGTTTATTGGCTTGTATTGCCAGGGACAATTGTCGGTTGTCAATATTTATACGCTGTTACTGTCGCTCTCATCTGGCTTTGATATTACCGTATTCCTACTCGATCCTGTGTTATTTATATTATGGTCAGTGGTGTTTGTCAGTCTGTTTTTATGGGGCCGTGGCCTTTTTTGCGGCTGGCTTTGTCCATTTGGCGCGTTACAAGAGCTGATGTCCTACATTGCAAACAAACTTAGCATTAGACAATGGCGCATAGCGCCACAAACTCACGCCAAAGCCCGCTTACTCAAATACGCCATTTTAATCGGACTGATTGCCAGCGCATTTTATTCACTGACGCTGGCGGAGCAACTGGCAGAAGTAGAACCGTTTAAAACCGCAATTACCATGAACTTTGTTAGAAGTTGGCCGTTTGTGCTGTACGCGGCGGTTTTGGTTGCCTTGTCCCTTAAAGTATCAAAATTTTATTGTCGCTATTTGTGCCCGTTGGGGGCAGGGCTTGCGATACTTGGCGCTTTCCCACTGTTGCGCTGGATAAAGAGACGACCTGAGTGTGGTAATCCATGCCAACTGTGTAATACCAAAAAGTGCACCATTAATGCAATTGAGCAGTCTGGACAGGTTAACTATCGGGAATGTGTTGGTTGTTTTGATTGTGTGGTGACTATTAATCAACCAACGCAATGTGTAATTGATAAGTATGCCAAAAAACGTCGACCTTAGTACGTTTTTCAACGTCACGATTTCCACCCAAAGTATGATTTTTAAATGGCGGGTTCAAGCATATAGTGATTAGCGAGTTAACAAAAACTCTCGCTTAAAAACAACAGGAGAAAGTTATGTGGAGTAAGCCAAGTTTCGAAGAGATGCGTTTAGGGTTTGAAGTAACACTTTATATCAGCAACCGCTAATCGATATTAAGCGCGGGGCCTAAGGGCTCTGCAACCCACCTAGTAAATCTCCGATCAATCAAATATAGAGTACGTCATTCGATGAAAATATTAGTGCTGGGATCTGCCGCTGGTGGTGGTTTTCCTCAATGGAATTGCCATTGTAAAAACTGTAAAGGAGTGCGAGATGGAACCATCAAAGCAACTCCTCGTACGCAAAGCTCTATTGCGGTTAGTGCCAATGGTACAGATTGGGTTTTAATTAATGCCTCCCCAGATCTTCGTCAACAAATCAATCAGTCACCCCAGCTGTGGCCAGCGTGTGGTACCCGAGGCACGAACATTAAAGGTGTCGTTCTATGCGATAGCCAAGTCGACCACACCACAGGATTGCTAACATTACGTGAAGGCCTGCCCATGGCCTTATATGCAACAGATATCGTTGCTGAGGACTTGCGCACTAACTATCCACTGTTACCGATGTTAAAGCATTGGCATGGCGGACTTAATTTTAGCCCAATTGGCTGGGATCATAATGTCCCATTCAGTGTCGAGGGGGTCCCAGATATAGCCTTTCATCCTGTGGTGCTAGAATCCAATGCACCACCTTATTCAACATATCGCGATGCTGTCGTAGATGGCAATAATATAGGACTCAAGATAGTTGATAAGCGCAACGGTCGTAGTGCTTTTTACGCACCGGGGATAGTAAAGACAACCCCTTTGGTTGAACAAATGCTGGACCAATCAGATATTGCACTAATCGATGGTACGTTGTGGCTAGATGACGAAATGATCACCGCTGGGGTTGGCGAAAAGTTGGGAAGCGAAATGGGCCATATGCCGGTTAATGGAGATTTTGGTTCAGTCGCCTTGCTCAATCGTTTCGAACTTGAACGGCGCATATTAATCCACATTAATAATACTAACCCAATCTTAAATGAAGACTCAACGCAGCATCAGTTCGTTATTGATAACGGCGTCGAGTTAGCCTTTGACGGTATGGAAATAGACGTATAAGTAGGTATCAGTTATGACACAACAAAACGACCCAATGACCCGTGACCAGTTTGAACAGGCCTTACGTGACAAAGGCCAGTTATATCATATTTATCATCCGTTTCATGTCGCGATGCATAATGGCGAGTGTAGTAAAGAGCAAATCCAAGGCTGGGTTGCTAACCGCTTTTACTATCAGGTAAACATTCCGATTAAAGATGCGGCGATTATGGCAAATTGCACTGATATAAAAACCAGAAGGCAATGGATCCAAAGAATTTTAGACCACGATGGCAGCATGGGAGACGATACCCTTGGCGGGATTGAGGCGTGGTTACGTCTTGGCGAAGCGGTCGGACTTAAAAGAGAACAACTGCTATCACAAGAGTTAGTGTTGCCTGGCGTGCGTTTTGCCGTAGATGCCTATGTAAATTTTGCCCGCCGAGCAAATTGGCAAGAAGCGGCTTGTTCCTCATTAACTGAAATGTTCGCCCCAACCATTCACCAAAGTCGCTTAGACTCATGGCCGAGCAATTACCCATGGATTGAACCTCAAGGGTTAGAATATTTCCAGATGAGGCTGTCACAGGCTAGGCGAGATGTTTGCCATGGTTTAGCCATCACCCTTGATCACTTTAAAACCTATGAACATCAGCAACACGCTTTGAATATCCTGCAACTAAAACTGGATATTCTATGGTCAATGCTAGATGCAATGACCATGGCTTACGATTATCAACGGCCGCCGTATCATAGCGTAGACACTCAAGCTAGCTATCACCAAGGGGTATTTGCATGAGTTTACAAAGCATTCCTTCGATAAACAGGCTATTTCGATTACAATTTGAGACCGCCCAAGATTGCTATGTACTACTATTCCCAGAGGGCATGGTAAAGCTAAACCCTAGCGCAGGGGAGATAATGGCGCGTATCGATGGTGAAAAAACAGTCAGTGTCATTATTAAAGAACTACAAGCACAGTTCCCTGATGCGGGCGATCTGACGTTGGATGTGCAAGAATTTTTAACCACCGCGCAACAAAAAAAATGGCTTATCTATGAGTCTTAAGCAAACAAAGCCCGTTGGCCCACCGTTTTGGCTATTGGCAGAACTAACTTACGATTGCCCGCTGCATTGCCCCTATTGTTCAAACCCAACCGATCTGGGGGATAAAGCGGACGAGCTGTCCACTACCCATTGGAAAGAAGTATTAACGCAAGCGCGTGCGATGGGAGCGGTTCAATTGGGCTTTTCCGGTGGCGAGCCGCTATTACGAAAAGACCTGGAGCAATTGGTCGAACATGGTCGAGAACTCGGTTTTTATACTAATTTGATCACATCGGGTATTGGCCTTACGGCAAAACGTATTGCGAAGCTAAAAAAAGCTGGCCTTGACCATATCCAAATTAGCTTTCAAGGTGCCGATCCTGAGGTTAATGATGCGATAGCTGGGCGTGGTAAGGCCTATCAACAAAAGTTCGAAATGGCCCGCCAAGTGAAAGCACAGGGTTACCCGATGGTGCTGAATTTCGTGATATCAAAGCAAAACATTACTCAGATCCCGCAAATTCTTGCGCTTTCAACGGAGTTAGACGCTGACTATGTAGAACTTGCCACTGCTCAATATTATGGCTGGGCATATCACAACCGTGATCATCTCTTGCCTACCAAGGAGCAACTGATTACAGCGGAAGCCCAGGTTAATCACTATCGTGACCAGCAGGACGGTAAAGGGCCACAGTTTATTTTTGTTACCCCGGACTATTATGAAGACCGCCCTAAAGCCTGTATGAATGGTTGGGGCAGCACGTTCTTAACGGTAACACCAGATGGCAGTGCACTGCCTTGCCATAGTGCCAAGTTATTACCGCTCACTTTCCCAAATATCAAAGATAAAGCACTTGAGGATATTTGGCATAAGGACTTTTCATTTAACCGTTTTCGAGGGGACAGTTGGATGAAGGAACCTTGTTCGAGCTGTAGCGAAAAGGAACAGGACTTCGGTGGTTGCCGCTGCCAGGCATTCATGATGACCGGTGATATGGATGCTACCGATCCAGTGTGCAGTAAATCGAAGGACAAGCACATGATTAACGACGCAATTCAGTCAGCAAGCAGCCCGAGTAACCCGCTGGTTTACCGTGAGGCAGGGCGTGATATAGCGCTCTTTAAACTGTAATTAGAGTTTACCTGGGCCTTGAGTATTGAGCATGAGCACCTCACCTTAGCCAAACAAGGGCAAAGTTTTAGCGCTTTAGTAAGCGTCGTTACGCCTATTGACGACGACTCTGGGGTCGCTCATGGTGTCGAACACTTGGTTTTTCGGCGAAATGCAATGAGCCAGGAGCCTTCCAGTCTCTATCAGTTAACGTCGCTATTGCCACTTGAAATTAACGCTACAACCCGGCTAGGTGTCACGCATTACCATTGCCATAGCACCTCAGCCCAAGCCTGCCTACTCGGCTTGAATTACCTGCTTGAATCGATCACTAATCTAGTGATTAAGCAGCAGGATCTCAAGTGTGAGTTAGGCAACAGCCGGGGAACAGGGGTTATATTTCTCGAACTTGGCGCGCAGCAACAAACAATTCGTTTAGCTGGCACTTCATTTAGCCTTGAACAGTTATTGCAAAGTGACAACAGCTGCGAGCGTTTAATGCTCCTTGGTGGCACGCAGCAGCACATATCGACCCTTAGATTGCATGATTTGCAGCAGTACTACGATCACCATTATTGTGCTGGCAACATTAAAGTGACTACGACAAGCAACCACGCAGCAAGCGAGTTTATAAAGAAGGTGCAGGCGCTTTGTTTGTCAACGGTACTTAACGAAAAGCCGGTATTACCTATAACTAAACCTGTGACGCATTCAAACCCTACTATTAGTGTCGATACGCTACCAACCAATGAAGTCTTCGAGATTTGCTGGTGGCTTGATACTTCAATTAAAGGCTATAGCGCGGCTGTTCGCCATGTAAAAGAAAACGTTACTGATAATGATATTTTAGTGGTATCCGCCGCTAGCTATCCCAATTACAACGGCCACTGGCCATTACGTATCCTGGTCGCCACAGATTTACAGCGTATCGATATTGCCGCCATAGAAGCATTAATCATTGCAACGCTCGAGCGCCAAAAACCAAGGCACCAAGGTGACCTTTGCGCCAACCATAAGCAGTTTCCTGACGGCGTGAGGAAGTCGATATCACGTTACCATCAACAACATGGTCCAAAATCTGGCAAGGAGCATGCCTTAGTCAAATGCAATACACGAAGGTTGCCGTTTACCAGCATGGCAGATGGTGAAACGAGTGAAAAAAGTGTGGCGAGTAAACAAAGCGTAGCGCCCAACGCCGCGAGCGCAAAGCTTATCTCATCCTTAAGAACCTTTAGCTGTCAAATACCAACAGATGTTGAGACTTCTGCGAATTTGCAGCACAACGAAAATACCATTCGGGTGGCAAGTAATGGCAATCTTGATTTGCGGTTATTGCTAAGGGAAATCACCAATTTGTTGGGTGTCGACGGATCCATTTCGGACGACCAGATAGTAATCGAGCTGTCAGTTGAAGAGATTAATCGCTTAAAGCAAACCATAGAGACTGTGATGGCCAAAGTTGGCAGTTATAGTGCTCAATTGCCGAAAATACTATGGCCGCTACGGCCACGCGGTAACAAAAGCCAAGCCACCGTAGCCTATAACGAGTCTAAGACAGGCCTAGTTATTGCTAACCAAATCGAACAAACTTTTTCAGCTGATGCACCTTCAAGCTTCGCCTACGGAAACGATCAACATCGGGTGACAGAGTTTAAAATTACAGCAAAATCCACTAGTGCGGCTTGGTGTTTAAGCCTTATTCTTGGAGCATACGCCCCCTATCTGCAACGGCGGCTTATTGGACATTGCTACGCTGTGTCAGCACGTTTCTGTCCCTATCACCGACGACTGATGCTTTTTACCGCATATGATCGTTCAGTGGATGACTTTACAGCGCACGTACAAAACAGTCTTGCTCAGTTAATGGGGGAGCAGGAGTTTCTTTTCCAGACATTGTCTCTTGCTAGACTAAAGATTAGGGGAATTTTACACGAAAGCAATGCTAAAGTTAGTCCACTGCTTGATGCTGTAAGTGTTGAGCAAATAAAGGGCTTAGTGACTGAACTACTATCAGCGATGAGCAAAAATAATAATAATAAAATGGATAGCATATGAGTCATCAATACACTAAGACGGCAGTGAGTCGTAAAGAAAATGCACAGGAAGCGTCACGGGAAATACAACAGGCGTTGATGACCGCAGATGTTTCCTGCGTGGTTTTTTTCTGTTCAGCACAATTTGACCTGGAAGAGTTAGGGCGCTCATTGGCACAGGATTTTGGCAGCATACCAGTTTTTGGTTGTACCAGCGCTGGTGAAATAACCCCACAAGGCTATGAAAGAAAGTCGATTATAGCGATCGGTTTTTGCCAAAGTCACTTCAATGTCAAGGCACAGCTGATTTCGTCAATGGAAACTTTTGATTATGTTGACGCGCAGACAACGGTCCGATCACTGACTAAGCAAACTGAATTTGCTAGTGATAGCCAAAGTGAACGCTTTATCCTTACGTTACTTGATGGATTATCCGTTGCCGAAGAGCGCTTTTTAAATACGTTGCACCTAGCTGCTGGTGACATTGAAATATTTGGCGGATCAGCCGGAGACGATGTAAATTTAGCAAAAACCTATGTTTACTTTAATGGCGAATTTCATCAACACAGCGCGATTATTTTAATGTTTAACACGAGCTGTCACTTCGAAGTTTTCAGTACTAATCACATTGAACAACCGCAGGAAAAATTGGTTGTAACAGAGGCTGACTCGAGCACCAGAACAATTTTTGAGTTAAATGCCGAACCCGCTGCACTTGAGTATGCGCGCCTGTTAAATTTGTCCGTCTCCGAATTAACCCCGCAGGTGTTTTCCTTAAACCCACTGGCAGTAAAGGTAGGCGGTGAATATTATTTTCGGTCGATACAAAAAGTAAATGAAGCAGATAACAGCCTAACGTTCTACTGTGCTGTTGATACAGGTATTGTGTTAACTGCAGTAGACTTAGGAAATGTGTTTAGTAAGCTCGATGCGACCTTAAGGCAACTTGAGCGTGATTATGGCTGCGACAATTTGGTATTGGCTTGCGATTGCTTTTTAAGGCGTCTGGAGATTGAACATAAAGGGCTTGAGCCAGAGGCCAACAATTTGTTTAAACGCCACAACATAATCGGCTTTAATACCTATGGTGAGCAGATTAATGGTGTCCACCTAAACCAGACATTAACCGGCGTGTTTTTAGCAGGAGCCCGCAATGAATGATGCTACACAAGTTGCCCTATTAGAGCGCCTAAAAAACCTTGAGAGTGAAAACCAAAAGTTAAAGAAAATAAATCAGGCGCTGATCACAAGGGTTGAGGCAGGGAGTAGCAATCAACACGATCCTTATGCCACGTTTGAGCATTCGGTGCATTTAGCGCAGCAGGTACGGGATAAGACCGAGGCATTAAATGATGCACTAGTTTCATTAGAAGATACCAATCGAGCGTTAACTAAAGCCAATCAGCAATCTGAACTGTTTAGGCAGCGATTTATCGATGCGATTGAAAGCATCAATGATGCCTTCGTATTGCTGGATGAGGACCGCCGCATCATACTGCAAAACAGTCATTTTAATACATTCTGGCTCAACTCTAACCTACCGATAGAGCAGGGGGTCAACCTGCAAGATCTTAAGGAATTAGCGAAAGTACGAGGCGTCATAAAGCAAGCATACCCTGGCGATATTGGCACGAGTCCTGTGTACCAGCTCAATGATGGGCGCTGGTTTCAACTCAGCGAAAAACGTACCCGCGAGGGTGGATGGGTAATGCTATATACAGACATTACGGCGTTGAAAGTTGCGGAATCCGCACGTTTTGAACAAGCCATTGAACAGAAGTCGATATTATTACAAAATTTAGTCGATAATATCTCCCAAGGGGTTGTTTTAGTCTCTAGCACTGGACAGATCGAAGTTTGGAATAAGCGCTTTTCAATGCTTAGCCAATTGTCCAGTCATGTACTGCGCTCAAGCCCTTACTTTCATACATTACAGGGGCTAACCGAGTTAGACTTAGACGTTAAATCAAGTACTGACAAAGACTATTACCTGCAAACCCTGCAAAATGGGACTGTATTAGAGATACGTGATCATTTACTCGTCAGTGGCCAGCGGATAAAAACGTTTACCGACATTACCCAGCGACATCAGTATGCTGAGTCGCTAAAAAATAGTAAAAACTGGCTGCGTTTAATCACCGATAATGTCCCTGCGATGATTGCGTATATCGGCAAAGATCTGTGCTTCCAATTTACAAACCGGGTGTATCTTGATTGGTATAAGCTTAGCGCTAGCGCGTTAAATGGTGTATCGCTAGAAGCGAGTCGCACCAGTGGCGATTACCACAAGTTAAAACCCTACGTCGAACAAGCGTTAGCTGGCTACAGCATCAGTTTTGAGATTGAAGAGGAAGACAGTGCAGGGAGAATAAGTCATCTGCTCAAATCTTATGTACCGAACAAAGATAGCGATGGCGTAGTTCAGGGCTTCTTTGTACTTGTACGTAACGTTACTGCAAGACGTAACAGTGCATTAGCACTACAACGTGCTCACGATCAGTTGGAACTACGAGTGAGCGAGCGAACATCCGAATTGCGAAGTGTCAATGATAAACTACTGCAAGAAGTAGAAGATCGCCGCAGCGCACAATCTAATTTGATCAATGCAAAACGCGAAGCGCAGCGCGCAAACATATCTAAAACAAAGTTCTTAGCGGCAGTTAGTCATGATTTACTGCAACCGTTAAATGCGGCACAGCTCTTTACAAGCTCAGTAGAAGATAAGCTCGAAAACCAAGAGAGTAAAAAACTCATCGGTAATATTGCTAACTCCCTCACCGACCTTGAAAGTTTAATTTGTACTTTGGTGGATATTTCGAAATTGGATGCAGGCGTGGTTACCGCTGATAAGCATGCATTTAAACTGGGAAATTTGTTAGATATCCTACATCATGAATACGAGCAAATTGCGCCACAATATGGTGTAACTATACGAAAAGTATCCACCGACCTAGTGATTGATAGCGACAGTGTGTTATTGGCTCGGATCCTTCGCAACTTCCTTTCCAACGCGTTGCGATACACTGGTGAGGGAAAAGTACTACTTGGCTGTAGGCGTAAGGGTGATGCGGTGTCGATTGAGGTGTGGGATAACGGCGTCGGTATGTCTAGCGATGAAGTTGCGGTGATATTCCAAGAATTCAAGCGATTAAAAGACTCCCCCAAAGCCTTTAGTAACGGGCTTGGCCTGGGCTTGGCGATTGTTGATAAACTGTCTTCTGTACTTGCCCATAAAATTGATGTGCGTTCTGAAAAAGGACGTGGCTCCGTATTTTCAGTTACTGTACCGTTAGGTAAGCTGCAGGTTGCTCAAAATAATCAGGCGATGGCAAGAGTAAGTGCTAGTGCGAGTTTGCAAGACCGCATTGTTTGGGTGGTAGACAATGACATTACCATTTGTGAAGGGATGAATACCCTTTTAACTAATTGGGGCTGTCGTGTCGTAACTGCACTTGACTTTGAAAGTCTGGAAAAACAAGTAGATATTAGCAATGATAAAGTCGACCTTATTATATTAGACTATCACCTTAATGACGGGGACACAGGTTTAAACATTGCGAAAAAGATCAATCAGCGACGTGTTGACCAGGTACCATTGCTAATGATCACGGCCAACTACAGTCAAATGCTAAAAAATCAGGTTAAAAAGCAAAATGTTTTGCTATTAAATAAACCTGTAAAACCGATGAAACTTAAAACGTCGATGTTGTATTTAATGGCTAAACACACTAACGCTTAAGGTATTGGTTAAAATCAATATCGCTGCAGCCAACGACGGCCTGAACACGGTTATAAACACCAAGTTTCTTTAGAATCGAAGAGACGTGAGATTTCACTGTTGTTTCTGAAATATTGAGGTTATAGGCAATTTGTTTGTTCGCCTCGCCCTTAGTCATACAGCGCAACACCATCAATTGACGACGGGTAAGTGATGAAAGCATCTCACTTGATACGTCGAAATCTTTGGCGGCGGCTGTGTTACTTGTACTCGGGTTGTCATCACTGCGGATAATGTCAGAGGGAAGATATACGTTACCTTCGAAAACGCTTTCTATTGCGTCGCCAATGACATCTTTTGATGATGATTTTGCGATGAAACCAACCGCGCCATAGGCAATCGTTTGGAGGATGGTCTGTTTTTCTTCTTCAGCCGAGACAACGACTACGGGAGTAGTGGGGCATTCATTGCGTAATTCCAATAACCCATTTAGTCCTGCCATTCCGGGCATATTGAGATCTAACAGTATCAGATCTATGTCATCATGGGTTTGTGCATAAGCAATGGTTGATGCCACATCGCAAGTTTCATGTGTTTCACTACTGGGGAAACGATTACTGACGATATTGACAATGGCATCACGAAACAATGGGTGATCATCGGCAACTAATACCTTGTACATACATGCGCTCACAAATAGTTGGACTCCTGTTTAATGTACCCGATAATAATTAAGTTACAAGAGAATAAACTCCTACCTTAGGCGGAGAAAGGCCTCGCTTTGGTCTAATAGCGGGCCTTATCTTCTTGGTATAGGTCAGTTAGAAAGTTACTACGGCACCAAGCGCAAAGGTGCGTGTTTCCTCAGCTATTAACGAGTTCGTTACATCTGCTTCGGTTTGGTTATATTCAGCAACTAGCGTCACACCAGAATAAAGTGTTCTAAAATAAGCAACACCAGCATTTGAGTGTTTAGCATCTAACGTCGAACCAGTGTTCTCTACTGTTGATTCACCGTAGGTTAGCACGAAGCGGTTTTTGTCTAGCGTATAAGCTAATTGCGTAAGGAAACCATCTGATTTGATACTGTCATCACCAACAATATGGTCTAGACCTGCAACGTGGCCAAGGCCAGTTGATTCAAACCCTGAAGCAGTAAATGATAAACCTGCATTGCTAATGTTAAAGCCACCGCCAATACCGTGCTGGTTTTGAGTTTCTCCGCCTAACTCAGAAGATTGGCTGACACCACTTAACCAGGCTTTGTAGCTTCCGTTTTCTGCAAACTTCGCACTGTATTTAAGTTCTGCTTCAACTCGGGGTGTATCTTCAGAAGAGCTACCATCGGTTTTGTTTGGATCCATCACGCCAACGGCGAAATCAAAACCATTGCTGTTGGCGATGCGGTAAGTTATTTGCGCCTTTGGAAAAGTGTAAGTGTAGCCAGTACTAATGTTACCAAAAGACACGTTACCGCCATCGACGAGACCAAAGAAGTCAGATGTTTGGCCAAAACCCAGTAAGAGTTGGTCACTCATGATGTTCTCACGATTGAATAAACCAAAATCCTTACCCAGTAAGATAGAGCCCCAGTCACCTGTTAAAGTCGCATAAAACTGACGTACATCAATGAGAGAACCAGTCCCTAAATCTGCTGGACTAGCATCACGGTTATTATCTGTGTCATTAATAGAAACCCAAAAGGAAGAACGCACGTCTACTTTGACATCAGAAAGCTTGCTTGAGAAATTGAAACCTATGTTGTTTGGTAACAAGCCCATACGTACCCGCGATTGAGAGCGATCTGCGGTTGCACCTAGATCATCGGTGGTATCGATTGAACTATTACTGTAGAACACATTTACCAGACCATCGGTAGAAAAGGACATATTGTCTTTTTCATAGATTGTAATGGCAGCATTTGCGTGCGAAGAGAGTAAAGCACATGAAAGTGCTACAGCGGAAAACCCTAATTTTTTATTGTTCATTTTGTTTATCCTTTTGCATTGAGTAAGCAAAGCATAATTAACCGCAATTACTTAAACTATTGCCACACAGTCGCAAAAGTTTACTATTTGGTTGCACCAACAAAGGATTAGGCCAAAAGGTGGAGGGTTTTGTACCAAATGTATTATAAATAAGATATAAATTATCCTCATGTAATAAAATTACAACACAAATGAGGTTAATTCGTACATTTAGCGCTACAGGGGTTAATAAATTAAATTGATGTAGGATTATTATTACAGTGTTATTTGGTTTATACTCTCGGAAATTTTTATGACGAATCATCAAGGTGTCAATCGTATGACTCAATCTACTTCTTTATGTGATATTGGTTTTATCGGACTCGGCGTTATGGGCAAAAACATTGCGCTTAATCTAGCTGATAATGGCTATAAAATAGCGGCATTCGATCTTGACCACAATAAGGTAGACGACCTTATTGCACAGGACGAGCTCGAGAGAACCACAGACCAAGCACGTATCATCCAATGTAGTTCGTATACTGAATTGCTCGGTAAACTTCGCGCGCCTCACCTTATCATACTGTCCGTTCCTGCTGGCGCTCCGGTTGATGACGTCTGTCAAAAGTTAATCGATGCAGGTATTTGCGCTGACGATATCATCGTTGATACAGGTAATAGTCTGTGGACTGATACTATTGCGCGCGAGAAAAGCTATCACGGAAAATTCATTTTTTTCACAACAGCAGTCTCTGGTGGAGAAGTCGGCGCGCGGTTCGGCCCATCATTAATGCCAAGTGGCGACCCATACGCCTGGGCGCGGATCGAACCTGTACTAGAGGCAATTTCGGCAAAGGTTGACCCGGTTACAGGAAAGGCCCTCGAACGTACAAGCATTGAGCAGCCGCTACCAAAAGGCGAACCATGCGCTACCTATATAGGTCCAGCCGGTTCTGGCCATTATGTAAAAATGGTACACAATGGCATTGAATACGCAGATATGCAGTTAATCTGCGAAGCCTACCATATTATGCGTGAAACGCTGGACTACACGCCGAAGCAAATCGCAACAATTTTCAGACAATGGAATCAAGGCGTCCTCAACAGCTATTTAATGGAGATAAGTGCCGAAGTATTAGAGCACGACGATCCGGAAACGAATTTGCCTTTGGTGGATATTATTCTAGATAAGGCCGGCCAAAAGGGCACTGGATTGTGGACTGCAGTGAGTGCATTACAAGTTGGAAGCCCAGCAGCGACAATCGCTCAATCAGTGTTTGCCCGTTCACTATCAACCTTGAAGCATGCTCGTATTCGAGCGGCCAAATTGTTATCGGGCCCCCAGGTTATTAAGGCGGCGGCCACCGACAATGATGTTATTGTGCAAGAACTTCATGACGCACTATATTGTTCGAAAATTGTTGCATACGCGCAAGGCTTCCAGTTGATCAAACTGGCAGCTAGAGAGCAGCAATGGCCACTAAATTTTGGGGCCATAGCTAAAATATGGCGTGCCGGTTGTATCATTCGTGCAGCATTTCTACAAAAAATCACTGATGCCTACGATAGAGATCAAGAACTTGGCAACCTGTTGCTAGACAGTTATTTTGCGGACGAAATCGCAAAGTACCAAGGTAACTGGCGACAAGCGATCGCTAAAGCGACTATTAATGGGATCCCTTGCGGCGCATTTAGCTCCGCTTTGGCCTATTATGATTCCTACAGAACTGAAACATTGCCAGCAAACTTATTACAAGCACAGCGTGATTTCTTCGGCGCACATACATTTAAACGTGTAGATAGACCTCAAGATGAGTCTTATCACGTAAAATGGGCTGAGCCGGGGCGACCGTTGATAAAAGTTGATTAACGCCAATTAGCCTTGACCTTCTGGCCAAATGAATAGGTTGTTCCGTTAGAGAATGGCTGATTAAGAAAGGATTCAAAAGCATCAATTTAATTTGGTGCTTTTTTTATGCAGTGAACTACGGTTTGAGTTACTTAGTCTATGCATTGTCGCTTAGATCAGGTATAAAGACGCAATGAAAATACCTAAAACATTACAACCATTAATCGACGATGGAATCATAGATTCTGTCGTTAGCCAATTAATGAGTGGAAAAGAAGCAACTGTCTATGTTGTGCGCTGTGGCGATCAAATTCGCTGTGCCAAAGTATACAAGGAAGTGCATAAGCGAAGCTTTAAAAACGCTGCCCAGTACCAGGAAGGTCGCAAAGTGCGTAATAGCCGCCGCGCAAGGGCGATGGCAAAAGGCTCTAAGTTTGGCCGCGATGAACAAGAGCAGGCTTGGAAGAATGCAGAAGTCGATGCATTGTACAAACTCCACGGCGCGAATGTTCGGGTGCCAGCGCCCTATGGGTGTTTTAACGGCGTATTGTTAATGGAATTAATTGTTGATGATGAAGGGGACATTGCCCCACGCTTAAATGATGTCAGCATGTCTGCCGAGCAAGCACACCAAGACTATCTGGAAATGATGCACTATGTGCGACTCATGCTCTGTGTTGGCATAATTCACGGTGATTTATCTGAATTCAATGTGCTCGTTGACGATTACGGACCGGTTATTATTGACTTGCCTCAGGCAGTAGATGCCAGTGCAAACAATAACGCCAAAGCTATGCTAATGCGTGATGTTCGCAACATGACTAACTATTATAGCCAGTTTGAGCCAGCTTTAACCCAATACCGTTTTGGCCAAGAAATGTGGGCGCTTTTTGAAAAGGGCTTGCTCAACGCTGAAACTGAACTAACCGGCTATTTTGCTGAAGATACTCGAGCCGCTAATGTAGGAAGCGTGCTCGAAGAGATCATCGCAGCTGAACTTTTCGAACAAGAGAAGAGGGCACGTATCCGCGGAGATGTCGAAGAGTATTAGTGAGCTGGAATCTGGTGCTCGATAAGCATGGCACTACTAAAGCTCTCCATGTTTCTAGCCACGAAAGTGCTGATGTCAGTTATTCTAATGTCTAAAAAACTATGTCACGGTCTTGACTAAGCTAATTGCTCGGCCAAATAATCTACCAATAGCCTTATTTTGGGTGACAGATGACGGTTCTGAGGGTAGATGGCCCATATTCCTTCATCAGGCACTCGATAATTGTCGAGCAATGTAACTAATTCACCGCTTTTCAGATGGTGTTGAACATAGTAATCAGGTAATTGTACGATGCCCAGTCCTTTGAGCGCGGCATCCACCAAACCAAAGCCACTGTTGTAGCGTAGACTTCCCGTGACACGAATATTTTTTTCTTTTCCGGACTCTGTAAAGCGCCAGTAATCAAGGGTTCCTAACAGGCAGCGGTGTTTATCAAGCTCAGACAGCGAGTGTGGTATACCGTACTTCTCAAGGTAAGATGGGGATGCGCAAACATAGCTTGTCCGCTTGCCCAATTTTTTCGCCATCATTGTAGAATCACTTAATTTGCCAAGGCGAATAGCTAAATCAAATCCTTCTTCAACTAAGTCAACTTGCTGGTTGCTAAGGTAGGCAGAAACTTCAACATCGCTGTATTGCGTCATAAAGTCGTTGACCAGAGGTAGTATCTGCTGCTCACCGTAGGTTACCGGCGCCGTTAGTTTTACTTTCCCCTGAGGTCTCGATTGTAAATTTGTGATCGCACGTTCTGCTTCCTCAAGCCCATCGAGTACGCTGCGGCAATGCTGATAAAAAACACGCCCTTCCTCGGTTAGGGAAACTTTGCGCGTGGTGCGATAAAACAGCTTAACATTAAGTCGCTTCTCTAACGCACTAATCTGACGACTAACCTGAGCCGTTGAGATAGCCAATTTTTTTGAGGCTTGTGTAAAGCTCTCGTTCTCTGCAACGTAAACGAATTCGCTGACACCTTCCCAATGCATGATTGTTACCTGTGTGTATAAGTGATTTACCAAAATGGCATATTATCATTTATGAGGAAATAAATATAATACTTCCACAAACCGCAAATGGCTAAAAAGCTGTGATTGATTGCAAATTGAAAACGCGGAAAGGTCATTCTGTAACGACAATTGATAAGGCGACGGGGAGCAAAAAGGTGAGTTGGTTATTTCTTATTTTCGGCGTAGTAGCAGAGGCAATGTCTCACGTGGCACTAAAAGAGGCTAATGGCTTTACCAAGCCACTTCCTAGCGCCTTCGTTTTATTAGGACATGGCGCAGCGTTTGTGTTCCTTGGACAGGCAATGAAGGGGATGCCTGTTGGTATTGTCCATGCGCTGTGGGCTGGGCTTGCTATTGTTACCGTCACTTTGTTGTCGACGCTAATTTACCGCCAACACCTTGGGCTAACCACATGGCTAGGCATGGCGTTTATAGCATTTGGGGTTGCCCTGATTAACCTTTCGCAGGGGCATAGCCATTGAAATTCGGCGCTACGTGTATTACGCTGATAATGCCGAGTTAGCCGTTGGATTAGTAACTATTAGCAAGAGCGAATTGCGCGTTGACTGCATTATTACATTTAAACAAAGCTATTAGGCTAGACTAAAATATAACCAGAACGTCTATGCTTTAAAACCATTAATAAAACTACTAACTGAACAGTGAGAATCAATATGTCTGATCAATTTATTAAATCAAAAGCCGCCATTGCATGGGGGCCGAAACAGCCATTATCTATCGAAGAAGTGGACGTAATGTTACCGCGTAAAGGCGAAGTGTTAATTAAGGTTATTGCTTCAGGCGTTTGTCATACGGATGCATTCACACTATCTGGTGATGATCCTGAAGGAATCTTTCCGGTTATTTTAGGCCACGAAGGCGGTGGTATTGTTGAGCAAGTCGGTGAAGGTGTGACTAGCGTTAAAGTCGGTGACCATGTCATTCCTTTGTATACGCCAGAGTGTGGTGAATGTAAATTCTGTTTATCAGGTAAAACCAATCTGTGTCAGAAAATTCGTGAAACTCAGGGTAAGGGCCTGATGCCTGATGGCACCACCCGCTTTTATAAAGATGGTCAGCCTATCTTCCATTATATGGGGTGCTCAACATTCTCTGAATACACCGTATTACCTGAAATATCTTTAGCCAAAGTAAATAAAGAAGCGCCTCTAGAAGAAGTTTGCTTACTAGGTTGTGGGGTTACTACGGGCATGGGCGCAGTGATGAATACAGCTAAAGTAGAAGAGGGCGCAACGGTTGCCATCTTTGGTCTCGGCGGCATCGGCCTTTCGGCGGTTATCGGCGCAACGATGGCAAAAGCGAGCCGCATTATTGCTATCGATATTAATGAAAGCAAATTTGAGTTGGCGAAAAAATTAGGTGCTACTGATTTTATTAACCCCAACGACTACGATAAACCCATTCAGGACGTCATTGTTGAACTAACCGATGGTGGTGTTGATTACTCATTTGAGTGCATTGGTAACGTGAACCTGATGCGCTCGGCACTAGAATGTTGCCACAAAGGTTGGGGCGAGTCAGTCGTTATTGGTGTAGCTGGCGCAGGACAAGAAATCTCAACACGTCCATTCCAGTTAGTAACTGGTCGTGTATGGCGTGGTTCTGCCTTTGGTGGTGTAAAAGGTCGCACTGAACTACCTGATTATGTAGAGCGTTATTTAGCTGGTGAATTCAAATTAAGTGACTTTATTACTCACACCATGAGTCTGGAAGAGATTAATGAATCATTTGAGTTGATGCATAAAGGCGAAAGTATTCGCAGCGTTATTCATTTTGACAAGTAAATAGTTGTTTGCTGCCTCTCAATAATGGGGCAGCGATTTGAGGTATTACGATGACAATCGAAAATTTAAGTGTGAACAAAAGCTTTGGTGGATGGCATAAACAATATACTCATCAATCCAAAGTGCTAGACTGCAACATGCGGTTCGCGATCTATCTGCCACCACAGGTTTCAAACGGGCAAAAAGTACCTGTGTTGTACTGGCTTTCTGGCCTAACTTGCACCGATGAAAACTTTATGCAAAAAGCAGGTGCCCAGCGCATCGCGGCTGAATTAGGCATGGCAATTGTGGCCCCAGATACCAGCCCCCGTGGTGAAGGCGTCGCTGATGATGAAGGTTATGATTTGGGGCAGGGCGCAGGTTTCTACGTGAATGCCACCCAAGCGCCTTGGCACCGCCATTACCAAATGTACGATTATGTGGTTAATGAACTACCCCAGTTAATTGAATCGACATTTCCGGTATCGGATAAACGTTCGATTGCCGGACATTCGATGGGCGGACACGGTGCATTGACCATAGCGATGCTCAATCCAGAACGTTACAGCTCAATGTCGGCATTTAGCCCAATCAGCAATCCAATGAACTGTCCTTGGGGACAAAAAGCGTTCACTGCTTATCTCGGTAAAGATAAAGCAAGCTGGCGAAACCATGACGCTAGTGAGTTGATGCGACAGGCTAAACAGTTTGTCCCAGCAAAAGTTGACCAGGGTGAATCGGATGATTTTCTGACAGAGCAGTTAAAGCCGGAAGTGTTGGAAGCCGCAGCAAAAGCCAGTGGCTACCCGCTGGACCTACGTCTTCATGAAGGATATGACCACAGCTACTACTTTATCGCAAACTTTATTGAAGAGCACTTACGCTTTCATGCCAGC
>CAKZQF010000073.1 GCA_937139475.1 uncultured Gammaproteobacteria bacterium
CAATTCCTGTCTCTATGATTCAGCGCATTGAAGTACTTAAAGACGGCGCATCTGCTGTTTACGGTACAGACGCTGTATCTGGCGTTGTTAACGTTATCTTAAAGCGTGATTACGAAGGTTTTGAACTAAATGTTCAAGCTGGCCAATCAGGTCACGGCGATGCTGACAACCGTAGCATCGATTTCACAATCGGCGCATCAAGCGACAAAGGTAATCTTGTTTTTGGCGTTCAATACACAGACCGTGGTGAAGCTCGCCAAGCTGATCGTGACTTCTCTAACTGTCCAGTCTCAGAAACCAAAACTGTTCCACCAACGCTTTACTGTGGTGGTAGTTCATACTCTGAAGGTGGTCACGTTTGGGGCGACAACATGTTTGGCTTTAGAGAGCTAGGCAAAGACGAAAAATACGTAGTTGGTGATGCTGGTCATTACGGTGAAATGGTTGCCAAGACTGACGCCGATGGCAACATTGTTTACCAAAAGGACGCTGATGGTAACGATACAACAACTCCAGCGACTAAGTTCAAGTACTTTGACGGTATGAGCGAAGCCGATGTAAGCGGCCGTGGTGGTGAATACCATGACTACGTTAACTCTGGCGCTGATAACGATAAGTACAACTACTCTGCCAGCAGCTACCTGTTCACTCCAATGCAGCGTATTAACCTTACTGCATCAGGCACTTACGAGCTAAGCGATGATATGTTGTTCTTTACTGAAGCAACTTACACTAAGCGTTGGTCTTCACAGCAAATGGCTCCACAGCCAATCTGGAACTCAGAAGCATGGGTATATAACCCAATCAGTGGTGGCGGTGTTGACGGCGTTGACGGTTGGATGACTGATGATTTAATGCCTTTCGCTCAAGTTGGTGAAGAGCTAAGTTACGGTCGCCGAATGGTTGACACCGGAACACGTAACTACTCACAAGTAGTTGACACAGTACGTATCGTTATGGGCGTTGAAGGCGAACTAGAAAACGGCTGGATGTGGGATGTTTCTTACAACAAGGGTCGTAATGATTCTGTTGCAAAAACAGCTAACCTTCATAACATCGGCGCAATTAACGATGCTGTGCAAGCTGGTGACTTCGACCCATTCCTACAGTCTTCTTGGCAGGGCGATAGCATTTCACCATTTACTTACACTGAAGTAGAAAGCGGTGGTAGTGAAATGGATATCTTTGCGGCAAGCTTATCTGGTGACATCCTAGATACAGATGCTGGTACAATCGGCTTCGCTGCGGGTTACGAGCATCGTTTAGAATCAGCATACTTCACACCAGATTCATTAACAGCACAAGGTCTTGCAAATGACCCACGCTCAGAACCAACAGCCGGTTCTTTCAATGTAAATGAAGCTTACGTTGAGTTCGCTATTCCACTAGTTAGCGATTCTGTAATTGCTGATAATATCGAATTAAGCGCCGCTATGCGTTACTTCGATTACAGCACTTTCGGTGATGATGTTACTTGGAAACTTGGTTTACAATGGCGCCTAAACGAAGAGTTTATGTTCCGTAGTGTTGTTTCTACGGCATTCCGTGCACCGACTGTTGATGAGTTATTCGGTGGCGAATCTCCTTCATTCGAACAGGTACAGCATGCGGCATCTGAGCAAGACCAAGCAGAAGTAACTGTTGGTGGTAACCCACTGCTTACGCCAGAAGAAGCAGATATCCTTACTCTAGGTTTCGTTTACGAACCAGAAGCAATCGAAGGCCTATCGATTACTGTTGATTACTACGACATCGATATCACAAATGCAATCAATACTGTTGACGATTCTTACATCGCAGCAACGTGTCTGGGAAGTGACGGTAGCTTAATCAACACTGGTCTAGCCATGTGTAAAGCATCTAACATCGCACTTGATAACACAGGTCGTATTACATTCAACAATGGCTTACAAAACCTTGGTGGACAAGCGACTGAAGGGGTTGATATCAACGCAGCATACAGCTTCGAAGCTGCTGGCCTAAACTGGCGTGCAAGCCTTGATACTTCTTTATTAGACAAATTCGTAGAGACAGATCAAGACAATACAGCTGTTGATTTTACAGGTTTCATCACCGCTGGTGCTGGTGCATACGCAAAAGTTAAGTCTAACTTAACACTTGCTGTTAACTCTGACGATTGGGATGCAACTTATACCGCTCGTTACATCGGCGGTATGGACTCTTTCCTAGGTAAGTGTCAAGAAACGCCAGAGAAATGTTATGCCCCAACAGTTGGTAGCGTAACTTACCATGACATCGCTGGTTCATACCATGTCAATGATAGCATGACGTTATCTGGCGGCATCAAGAACCTTGCTGATAAGCAACCGCCTTACTACACTGGTAACAACGATTCAAATACTGACCCGTACACGTATGACGTACTAGGTCGTTACTTCTTCGTTAAAGCTAACTTCAAATTCTAATCATTTGATGTAGTAATAAAAAAAGGCGGTCAATTGACCGCCTTTTTTATGTTCAGGATGAACGGTATGCCGCAGTGCCATGGATGGCATGGAGCGGCCATGTTCAGGATGACGACTTGCTGCGATTAGTTATTAATAAACTCAATCACTTCAAGAAAATGATCATCCTTGGCCTTTGGGTGAACCAGCATGTTGATATGGTCGTAATCGACCAAATTACCATTAGCCTTAGATAATATACTCACCTTATCAACCCCCATTTCATCTGCAAAATGTTGCACATCAATCGGGTTTCCTAGTGCGTGATCATCTATCGCTGCAATTAACCACGTTTTTGGCCAGGTGAGTCCTTTGGCATTAGCGAAGTAATCAAAACCATCACGGGGATCAGTCCATGGACGCTTTTTCACCCAGGTACGCCCTTCTCGCAATGAAAGTTTGGTTTCATTGTCTGCGCCCAAACCAAGTTCCTTGGCTGGTAGATAGCCTTTAACCCGGGCAATAGCAGGACCGATGAGATGCCAAAATAATTCAATTTTTAATAACCGCTCCATAGACCAGCTATGCACGCTACGTTTGGTACCAAAATATACTTGAGAGGCGACTTGCGCCGCCAGCTCTTGATGGCGACTAAGCACCGAGGCTAGTAATACCCCTCCCCAAGAATGTGCCATCCAATGCACCGCCTGCTTATGTTGGGTAAATATAAAAGCATGTACATTAGGCAGTGTCTCAGTAATAGCCTCTAGTTGACCATGATTTGGCTGGTTCTTGATTGAAGGCTCACTCAGCCCCCGCCCGCGAAGATCCACCACATAAGTTGGATATCCTGCCCGAGCCAGTTCACAAGCTAAACCTTTATCAGATTTAGAATAAAAGATACGGCCATCTTCAATCGCTCCGTGTACTAGCAGCACTGGCGCTTTATCGGTCGCTGCTTGAGGTTTTACTACGCGTAAGTGGATCTTATGATCCACTTGTTCGATGAATAAAGACTCTTGTGTGATCACCGCCCTCCCCTCTTAACGACGAGATAACAAGGCAATAACAGCGCCAAGGTCACCTTGGTTAATAGCGACATCGGCCTGCTGTTGTACTAACGGTTTGGCGTGGAAGGCGACACCAAGCGCCGCTTGCTCCATCATCACTAAATCGTTAGCCCCATCCCCAATTGCAATCGTCTGCTCAAGCTCAATGCCATACTCTGCGGCGAGTGCCACAACGGTTCTCGCCTTGACTTTCGCGTCAACAATTTCTCCTACGACCTCACCAGTTAATACCGTTCCATCATGCGCCAACGTGTTAGAGACAGCGGCATCCAGCCCCAACAGCTCTTTTAGATTATCTGCAAAGTATGTGAAACCACCAGAGGCAATCGCAACCTTCCAGTGATGCGCCTTAAATTGCGTTACAAGATCTTTCATACCAGGCATTAATGGCAAATCATTGGCAATTTGATCTAGTAAGTTAAGCTCAATACCTTTGAGCTTAGCGACTCGCGCACGCAGGCTTTGCGAGAAATCTAACTTCCCTTGCATCGCCAGTTCGGTAATCTCCGATACCTCTTCGCCAACCCCTGCTAATTTAGCAATCTCATCAATACATTCGATTTCGATACTGGTCGAATCCATATCTAAGACAACTAACCCCGGTTTAGATAGACTCGGTAAGTTGGAGACTAAATTACAGTCGACTGCGTGTTTTTCATGAAGGTGACTCAAGGTATTAAGCTCAATTGTTGACGTTAGTTTTAATTCTAATGATTGATACCCTGTACTCGACTGAATTGGTAGCACCGCCAATATTGCATCACCAAGCGTTGCAATAACATCATCAACTAGCGCTTGGGTTATTTTCCTGGAGGTAACGACAACACTTTGTACACTCACTGGCCAGGCCACGTTTTTTGCAACCACTTGCTCAGCTGTTACATAGTCTTTTGGCGCGATAATACGGTGACTACTCCCCTGCTGCTCGCGCGAATTAGGTAATAGTACACAAGTTAATGCATTATCTGATGAACTTAAAAACTCAAAAACGTTCAGCGTCGGTGCTGAAAAAGCCGTAAACTGTGCCACAATAATATCCAAATAGCGTTAATCATAATAAAAAGTGCGTTTAACCTACCAAAAATAGCATGGTTTGTGTATTAACATTTAGGCATGTTGTATAAATACTAGTACTGAACTAATCTATTTATTCGAAAATCATGAATACCAAAGACAGGGCTAACTTGATGAAAGAGAGTGCTTTAAATAAGCAAATAGTAATAAAGCGGCTGAGCCAGTTTTCGCTAGCGATGCTATTGGTCGTCATGCTTGGTGCTTTATTATGGCATTCAGATAAGCAATCTGAACTCATTCGTCAGCAACAACAAACGGCAATCGCCGGTATTCTAAAGCAACAACTGGCATTAGCGGCGACCATGGGTCTTAAGTTAAATGAGCAACAACAGTTGCAATGGCTGGCCCAATCATTAAATCAATCACCACTATTAAATGGTGTTTGGATCCATCGAGAAGATGGCACCTTGATGGCCGAATCAATACAGCATACAGAAGCAGACATCACGCTTCCCCCACAAGAATCATTAATATTGGCGGCAGAAATACGTCAAGATAAACTCCTTGGCTATTTACGTCTAAGTTTAGACAAACAAGTTTTTGTCCAGCCCATCGTTGAAATTCAACAGCAACAATTAAAGTGGCAACAGTGGTCAATATTACTTGCCGGGGCTATCGGTTTTTTACTCGCGCGGGCATTTTCTCAAAAGCGCGCAAATTACCAATTGCGAGATCTACTAAAACGCTATCGTAGGAAGCAAATAAGCCAGCGCGAAGCAGCTAACGTGAAACGCGAGGAGCAAGTAGAGTAAGTGCTGCTTGATTTATATCATAACAACGGCGCTCGATAACCAATAGAATACCATCGCTCAGCACAATCAATACTTCGTGATAATGATGCGTAAAAACAGCTATCAGCTATATAGAAAAATCACTAGAAGCAGTTTTTTCCTATTGTTTCTATTTGCCCCACTACTCGACATTTTTCGCTATGATTTGGCCCTAGGCCACTTTATTTTTTTCGGCCAGCCGTGGACACTAAGTCTCGAGTCGGTTTTATCTGGCAATGCCGATGCATTCACCGCCACAAAAATCATCTTTTTAAAAGTACTGCTCCCGGCCGCAGCCTTTATTTCGATATCGATGCTACTAATTTGGAAATACGGGCGTATCTACTGTGGTTGGCTTTGCCCACATTTTTCAGTTGTTGAATCAATTAACTCACTAATGCTTAAGCAATTAAACCGTGTCACCCTGTGGGAACAGCCACTAACGCCCAATAATAGTATGCTTGCTAGGGGGATTGTCGCAATATCGAGTATTAGTATGGCATTTTTATGGGCGGTTTCCCTGCTAAGTTATTTGCTGACACCTATTCCGCTGCTAACGGATTTAGTTAACCTAGAATTAAATTTTGGCCCGTTACTGTTTATTATTGTTGCAACAACGGTATTTAGCACTGACTTTATTGTGTTTCGCCACCTCTTTTGCAAGTACGGCTGTGCGCTAGGTATATTTCAAAGCCTAATATGGATGGCAAATAAGCGCGCGATGGCAGTAAAGTTTGACCGTAAGCGTGCCAAAGCCTGCCGGGATTGTAACAAAGCCTGCGATATCGCCTGCCCAATGCGCTTGCCAACACGAAATATTAAGCGAGCACGATTCACTTGCACCCAGTGCGCCCAATGTATTAGCGCCTGCGAGAAGGTCCAAGAAAATAACCCTGAAGGTTCATTATTACAATGGGTTAGTGGTGATAAAGCGATAGAAACAGACAGGCCAGCGGCCAAATATATTGATGCGAGTAAACAAAGTATCAGGGTAAAGCAAGTTGATTAGCCAAGCACCAACAGATCAAAAATTGATAAGCATCAAGGTACCAAGTAGGCAGTTAGGTAAACTTTCCCACATCAAAAGCAGTGACTAAAGGTCAAACAAATATGAACAATGCTGAGACTAATATTGCCGAAATCGGCAGCAGCTCGCACTATCAAGCGCAAGATAATGAAGTATCATTATTTGAATACGCCTACGAGCATCAACTTCCAGTGCTTATTAAAGGTCCTACAGGTTGTGGTAAAACCCGCTTTGTAGAACATATGGCTAAGAAACTCAATAAGCCACTCTACACCGTTGCATGTCACGATGATCTTACTGCCGCTGACCTTGTCGGTCGCCATTTGATTGGCCCTGACGGAACGTATTGGCAAGATGGCCCATTAACCCGTGCCGTACGTGAAGGCGGGATCTGTTACCTTGATGAAGTGGTTGAAGCACGTAAAGATACAACCGTTGTATTGCACCCCCTTGCAGATGACCGCCGCATTCTTCCATTAGAGCGTACTGGTGAGTTATTAGAAGCTGCTCCGGGCTTTATGCTAGTTGTTTCATACAACCCAGGATACCAGAATCTATTAAAGGGGATGAAACCTAGTACCCGTCAACGTTTTGTTGCTATGCGTTTTGATTACCCAGAAGCAAGCCTTGAGCGTTCAATATTAATCAAAGAAGCAAAAATTGATGAGAACCTTGCGTATAAATTAGTGGAGCTTGCCACAGCATTACGTCGCCTTGATCAAAATGATCTTGACGAAGTAGCCTCTACACGTTTACTAGTTTACGCAGCGCGTATGATGTCTAGTGGTATGCCACCGCTAGAGGTGTGTCGTTGTTGTCTTGCTGAGCCGCTAACTGACGATCCACTAACGGTTGAAGCACTCATGGATGTTGCTCGCATTTATTTCGAATAGTATGAATGAAGCACTCCCAGTGGCTAGTCCCGAGCGACTAGCCCAAAAAATTCTTCCCGGTGATTTGGCGATGTGGTTTTTCATTATGGCCGAACTCACCGTCTTTGCCATTTTGTTTATTGCATTTGCCGTCACGCGTCAAATTTATCCTGAAATGTTTATTGCCGGCCAAGCAACGCTCCATCCGATTGCAGGTGTAATAAACACCTTAGCTCTCATACTCAGCAGCTATATGGTTGTTCTGGCTGTTAATGCGATTACGAGTGACCACCAGCATAAAGCGCGAAACTTTCTTGTCGCGGCGCTAGCCTTTGCCTGTGTTTATTTGGTGACAAAAAGCTGGGAATATCAGCTCTTGCTAGAGCAAGATTATGGTATTTCAACCAATACCTTCTATATGCTGTATTTCTTCATTACCTTTTTCCATTTTATGCACGTACTACTGGGGATGGTGATCCTTACATCGATTGCATTAAAAGCGCATAAAAAAGGTTATATTCGCACAGAGCAAGGCAACCCCAACATCAGTGGCTTTGAAGCTGGTGCAAGTTATTGGCATATGGTTGACCTGGTTTGGATCATCCTGTTCCCACTGATTTATATTGTTCATTAAGCCAACGGAGCTAAGCAGTAAAGATGATAAAGCCAAGACAACTATTATTTCAAAAAATAGCGATGTTCCTTCTCGTCGGACTCACGGTAGTTTCGGCGTTGTTGGGTTGGCTGTTTCAGGATACTGACTTTGCCTCACAAACATGGTTATTATGGTTGGTATGGCTCACAGTTGCGATAAAAGGACAGCAGATCACAGACATTTTCATGGAGCTATCCCATGCACCGCGCATGTGGCGACTATTGTTTCTGAGCTATGTCATCATCTTGCCAATTATTCTTGGCTTGATATATTGGTTATAAGGCAAAACTAAGAGGATTGATATAATGAGTAAAGGACTATCTCAAAAAAATCTAAGTATCATTGCTCAATCGCTTTATTTGGCCAACTTGCTCGCCATCCCCCTAATCTCATTTGCTATTTTGTGTTGGTTTCATCTAAAGTTTCAGCGAAGTGGTCTCGCTAGAGTGCATTTCATTCGCTCAATCCAGCTGACCATATTAAACCTACTATGCATTGTTGTTATCCCACTGTTGTTTGTTTATCTTTCCTCACAAAGTGGTGACTCTATGATGTTAGCCTTATTTTATTTTATCTGTGTTCACACCGCCTTTGTTATGCTGGGTATCATCAATTTAGCGCGGGCAATGGCGAAAAGGCTGCCACTTTTTTAGCCGTTTCTCGCCCAGACTAGATTCGGCCCCCTAGCCAGGTCCCGTTGAGTAAATCACTTTGCCTCCTCAAAGAGCAACTAATGTTTCCTGGAGGCCAGCAGAAGGTGACATGAAAGCCACCACCGTCAATAGGATGTATTAGTACAAAATAGCCATCGCTATCCACACTTTTACTATCCTGTGGGGACTTACTTTCAAGTGACGCGGCAAACAGTGGTAACACTAGAAATAACTGTAATACTAGTATTACATTTTTCAAAGAAACCTCTATTTACAAGTAAGCGAGCATGTTAATGCTTGCCTATCATAAGCCAGCAGTACAGCTACAACCTTATTACAATAAAACCAACATAAGTAATCGTATCTCTCAGTCTCTGTCGTTGGCAAAAAGGTAACGTATACTGTAATAATCAGTCCATCAGCAATACAAGCAACGTTGTTGTATTAAGTGCGAATTAGCCCACAAAAAAAGGGGCTAAAGCCCCTTTTTTTTAACTTGTTTAGTTAGTACTAAACAATACCGTTATCATTTAAATGTTTTGAATACTGTTTATCCGTACCATTAATATGGTTGATAAGCCATGCACTTAAAAATTCGCTAACTTCTTCTAGCGCCTCATGACCTTGTTCATTGTATAGTGCAACAAAGCGCTCAACTTCTTTAATCATTTTACGATGTTGTTCTTTATGCTCTTCAAAGTCCGGGTAGTTTTGCTGTTCTAACAGCTCCTCTTCACGTTGAAAATGAAAACGGGTATAGGCTACCAAGGAATCTAACGCATCTTTTTCAAACTCATCACTGGTGTGGTAATCATAAGCTGTCTTAAATTGGTTGAGTAAATCAATTAACTTCTTGTGGTCTTCATCTAAAACTTTCACGCCAACACTGTATTCTTCTTTCCATACCAATTCATTTTTATCGGCTCTTTTGTTGTAAACAAACGGGATAATCGCCAATACTGCGATTAAGATCCATGAAACAGGATTTGTCATGCTCGTTAAGAAGCCTAAAAATATCGCGACGATAATCAGTCCAATACTAGAAGCCAGCAACAGTGCTCTCACACGTTTATTCATTTCTTTTTATCCTCAATTCAAAATATATTTGGTCATATGATGCCATTTTTTTTCAATCACTAACTCAAACAATCAAACTTTCTTGATGTGAATCAAATACGACATCAAAAGAGCCAATTTTTTTTCAAATATTGACCAATATCAGTTTCCCTAAGATCTTTTTTCTGCATAGTGGCCTCGAAGATTAGTTTTATTAAGACCAACATAAAGCATTGTCGTAGCAATGAGTTAGCAAGCGTTAATGATATCTATTTGTATCCTAGCGCACCTTGATAACAGTCAAGACGATATAGCGCTATAGCAGTCATTAAAACAATCATTCCGTAAAGCAAAAACTAAGGATAATATAATGAAAAAAGTCAAACTTACTCTTTCTGCACTTGGTATGGCAGTTGGGTTTGCAACAGCAGGCTTAAGCTTATCTGTAAACGCTGCAGAGCCTACTCTTTCTGAAGCAGATTTCGAGAAAGCTCAACTACACTACTTCCAACGTTGTGCTGGTTGTCACGGTGTTCTGCGTAAAGGTGCTACAGGTAAAAACCTTGAGCCAAAAGCAATGCTTAAAAAAGGCCAAAAGCGTCTAGAAAAGATTATTGGTCTTGGTACTGAAGGCGGCATGAACAACTTTGACGATATCTTCTCTAAGAAAGAAATCGCTAACCTTGCTACATTCATCCAAATGACTCCTCCAGTTCCACCAGAGATGTCATTAGAGCAAATGCGCAGCCACACTAAAGAGTTTGTTGCTCCTAAAGATTACCCAGCGAAGCCACTACACGGTCGTAACTGGCAAAACTTCTTCGTAGTAATCGAGCGTGATGCTGGTACTGCTGCTATCGTTGATGGCGATACTAAAGAAATCGTTGCTCACATCGATACGGGTTACGCGGTACACGTAATCAAAGGTACTGAGCATCATAAGAAAGGCCATGTAAAAGATGTTGGTCGTTTCTGGTACACAATCGGTCGTGACGGTAAAGTTAACAAGATCGATTTATTCCAAACTCCTGACAAAATGTTAGTTGCTGAAACTAAGATGGCTTATGATGCACGTGATATCGCTGTATCAGGTGACGGAAAATACGTTATCGCTGGTGGTTACTGGCCTGCTCACTTCGTTATCATGGACGCTGTGACTCTTAACCCACTTAAAGTTGTTTCAACTCGTGGTTACAACACTAAAGGTGAGTTCATCAACGAAGCGCGTGTAGCTGCTATCTACACTAGCCCACTTTACAACTCATTCATCGTTGCAGTTAAAGAAACTGGTCAAATGCTTCAAGTTGATTACGACGACTTAGAAAACTTAACAATTACTTCAATTGCTTCTTCTGAGTTCTTACATGATGGTTTCTTCGATCCAACAGGTCGTTACTTCCAAATCGCTGCTAACGCATCGAACAAAATGGTTGTTATCGATACTAAAGATCGTCAGCTTGAGAAGATTATCGACGTAGACAGCCTACCTCACCCAGGTCCAGGCGCTAACTGGGTTGATGCTAAGTGTGGACCAGTAGCTGGTACTACTCACTTAGGAACAGGTCTTGTTTCTGTATGGGGTAATGACCCAATCAACCGTTCGAAAGACGCTTGGAAACTATGTTACGAAGTTGAAACTGACGGCGCTGGTGTATTCATCCGTACTCACGAAACTTCTCAATACGTATGGGCTGACCAACTTAAGCACCCTGAGCCAGAAATCCAACAATCAGTACAAGTTTTCGATAAGAAAACTCGTGAAATCGTTAAGACTATCCGTGTAACTGAAGAAGAAGGTAAAGCTGCTCTTCACATGGAATTCAACAAAGACGGTTCTGAAGTTTGGGTATCTGTATGGAACCGTGCTGAGCCTTCAAAAGCAACTGGTGAGATCGTAGTATACGATGCGAAAACTCTTAAAGAGAAGCACCGCATCAAAGGTCTAACTACTCCAACTGGTAAGTTCAACGTATTTAATCGTTCGAACCACAAAACTTAATAATTAATACCAGTGTTATGGCAGCTACCCTAGGGTAGTTGCCATTTTTGTTTACTTATACCTAAGCTGCTTGAACAGTTTACAACGGGAAGTTTTGGTATAACAATTTTAAGATAGAGCAATGTATGGCTAATCAATCCATGAAAAAACCCGGCTTTATGTCTCGTAGACTAATGCTCGGAACTACAGTAGGTGGTGCAATTGCATTTTTTGTAGTAGGCATCTTATTTTGGGGCGGATTCAACACAGCGATGGAAATGACAAATACAACCGAGTTTTGTATTGGTTGTCATGAAATGGAAGAGAACGTATATCAAGAATACACTCCAACAATCCACTATTCTAACCGCACAGGTGTTCGCGCAGGCTGTCCTGATTGTCACGTCCCACGCCCTTGGGTTCATAAAATCGTTCGAAAAATTAAAGCAAGTAACGAAATTTTACATAAAATCTTGGGAACAATTGATACGCCCGAGAAATTTGATGAAAATCGTGTACGCATGGCCAAAAAAGTCTGGAATGACATGAAATCTACGGATTCACGAGAGTGCCGTAACTGTCATAACTTTGAATCAATGAATCCAGAGCGTCAAAAAGCCCGTGCACGTAAGCAGCATTTAAATGCCTTTGAAACAGGACAAACCTGTATCGATTGTCACAAAGGAATTGCTCATCACAACGTTCGTGACCAGCTTTCTGATGAAGAGCTGGAAGAAATAGAAGCTCCTAATCCAAAGTACATTCGTGAAGTACCACAAATGTTCCTTGATGGCCTAGCGCGTGTTAAAGCCGCTGAAGAGCAAGCTGCAATCGATGATGCACAAGCTGCCAAAGATGCAAAAGCTGAAGTTCAAGCGAAAATCGATGCTGCTGTAGAAAAAGCATTAAGCAAAGCAAATGCACCAGCAGGTGATGCAAGTGATGCAGCCCCTGCCGCAAGCAACATCAATGTTGATTGGAGCAAAGCAGGTTCTCGCGATATTACTGTATTCTACCCTGGTACAGCATCTATCGAGTGGATCCACGGTCGTAAACATGGCGGTAAACGTGCATTCACTAAAGGTGACCGTTGTACCGAATGTCACGAATCAGAACTTGCTGATATGGGACAAAACATTGTTTCTGGTGAAAGTGAAAAAGACCTAGAGCCAAATGTTATTCCTGGTAAGCGTGGTAGTATTCCTGTAAACATCAACGCGACTTACGATGATGAATACCTCTATCTACAATTTGCTTGGGAAGATGGCAAGCATACGCCGGCACCGTTTGTTGAAGGCGGTAAGATGGATGCGCAAAACCCGGTTAAACTAGCAATCATGCTTGCAACTGATGAAGCAGAATATGCTGACCGCGCAGGTTGTTGGGGAACATGTCATGCCGATGTAAACTCAATGCCTCATCTACCGGATGCAGAAACGCTAGCAGGTAGTGACCTTAAAGATCGTCTTGACTTAAACGCTGGTTTAACTAAATACGTTAAAGAAAGTCGTACTAAGCTTGAAATGAAAGGCCGCCGCGGCAAGAAACTAGGTGGTTGGGATAAGCTTAAAGATCAAGGCGAAATCGACAGCGAAATGCAAGCTGGTAAGTATATGGATCTAATCCGTTACAATGCTGGTAGCAAAACAGTTGAAGATGGGCACATCATGGAAAAACGTGATATGCACAGTGGTCAGGGTGCTGAAGCCGAAGCAACGCTAGACAACGGAACTTGGACTGTCGTTATTAAGCGTAAGCTTAAATCGGACAAATCTGGTGACATTAGCTTGAATAAAGAAACTATTTATAACTTTGGTTTCGCGATTCACGATGATTACACTAATGCTCGTTACCATCATGTTTCTCTAGGTTACAAACTAGGGTTTGATAACGACGCGGCTGAGATAAACGCTAAGCGTCAATAGACACAACTCGTATAAAACAAAAAGCGCACCGGATTAACTGATGCGCTTTTTTTTATGTCTAAATGATTTAAAATACCCCTATGGTATAAGGACAAAAAATACTATTATTAAATAGGTAATACCAAACGGCTTAGCTACTCTGCAGCGTTAGATTATTCGCGTACTGCTGCACAATGAGCTAAGAATGTTACTAAGAATGAACAAGGAATTTCAATGAATAATGTCTTTCAGACAATTTGTATTTTGGCTATAACTATTAGCTTCTCTTTTAGCGCGATGGCTCAAAAAGAAGAGTTATCATCAGCTCAGATTAAGAAGTACAAAAGTGGGATTTTTGAGGTTGTCACCGCAAAGTTAACCGACAATGCTATCTATAAAGAAGAGTTTCCACACGATCTCATCCCGTTTCACATCCGTAACGACAAGCATTATAGTTTGGGGACGGCATTTCTAATTAAAGACAATACTTTTGTCTCCGCAGCTCACGTATTTAATATTGAATATGCTTCCTTATTAGCGGATAACTATGCCGTACGTGATAGTAAAGGTAATTTATTTAAGATAAAAAATATTGAAAAGTATTCAAATTATCGAGATTTAATCCAGTTTTCAGTTGAGGGGGATACTCAAAAATATCATAAATTTTTACTCGGCGAAGGGTATGAAGAAGGTGATGTTGTTTATGCCGCAGGCAATGCATTGGGCGAAGGTGTTATTTTTAGAAAAGGCTCACTGACATCGTTCACCTTTGAGCCAATTAATGGTCAATGGAAAGATATTCGTTACTCTGCTGCTGCCTCTCCGGGTAACAGTGGTGGCCCCTTATTAAACTTAGCAGGCGAAGTTGTCGGTATTGTCACTAAGAAATCAAGCAGCGAAAACCTTAATTACGCATTGCCTATTAGTGAATTTTCGCAATTTTCATCAAAGGAAGCAGAGTTTTACACCACAAAAATGGCGGAAGTAGAGGCGACTCGCCAACTGCGCTACTCGTGGAAGTTTAATACCGCTTTGCCTAAACCGATCCTCCAATTAAGATCATTGGCTCAAAAGAGTTTCTATCAAAGGTTTATCACCGCGAGACATGATTTTGAAAGCAAATACCAACAAGACATTTTTCCAAATCACAGCAACGTTGATAAGTATCTAAAAAATCAGTCCAACAGCAATATGCTTTCTATCATCGATATAAACGGCAATGGCGAGTGGTTGTTATTTAAACCGGCCGAAACACGTCAAGTGAAGATAGGCAACAACCAAACCCTTTACTTTAGCCGCAACAAAAAAATCATGGGCAATTATCAGTTTGCATTAGATAAACCGAAAGATACGGCGCTTGCCGACTTTATTAGTGATAACAAAACAATTTTAGATACCTTCCTCACCTCAATGCAGTGGAACAGGAAAATTGCTAATACCCAAGTCTATGTCACTTCTTATGGAGAGCCCTCTTACCAAGAATCTCGTGAAGATAAATATGGCAGAGTATGGCAAATGGCAGTTTGGGACGATTTTTATTCCGATCGCGCTATCATGCTTTATTGCCTACCGACGCCCTCTGGCGTTGCTTGTGACTTTGTTACAGCTACCACAGGTTGGCTTGAAGTACAAAAAGCGGGATATGGCGACAATTTACATCGAATCATGCTGTCCTACTCAGCTAAGCTCAAGGAATGGCAAGAGTTTGTGCGCTTACCAAAACAACTTATTCCCAAGCAATTTAGAAACGCCAAACTCGATATCAAAGAAGATACCATTAGCTTTGCATTCGATGAATTTTCCGGTGATGTTTCAAACATTAAACTCTCTGGTGATAGCGAGCTTTATGTCACTGTCGAGGTAAACCCAAAAGCGGTAAATGAATTGATGGTGGGCAATCTTAATTTTACACCGAATACCAATGAAGATGGCACTTACTATATCTCCAAATATTACAACCAAGGAGAGCATGCCTCTGACAATTATAAGGACTTCTGGACTAAGTTCACCACCTTAAAATCACCTTATAATTTTGAAGTAATCAATGAAGGGAAACTGATCACCAAATACATGAACCTTGGCGCAAATAAGAAAGGTCCAAGGGAGGTTAATAATGACAGTGAGAATATTGGCTATTTAGCTGGTTGCAAGCTCCAGTCAGAGGTTAAATTGGAAGAGTTCAACACCATGTGTGACGCATTTATTAATGGCCTTAAATAATACCACTGGCGCTAGGTCATCAATTACATCATTGATAATTAACATAAGCCGCGTTAGATTAAACTATCGTGGCTTAACTAGCCCATCTACCTATAGCAGAGTTAGTTATGATTAAAAGTTTATTAAATACCTGTCTTATTTGCTGCTCTTTGCTGACCTGCTGCGCAGTTGCACAAGAGCATACTATCGATATAAAAAAATTCAAATTCACTCCACAGCAGCTAACAATCAAGGTGGGGGATACGGTGATTTGGCAGAATATCGAAAAGCGCCAATATCACAATGTATGGTTTAAGCAATTATTTGAACAAGAGCCGGAGATTATTTTCCCTGGCGAAAACTATCAGCTTAGCTTTGATAAGCCTGGTACTTATCCATACAGTTGCGGGCCACACCCCAAAATGACAGGCACCATTGTCGTTAAATAGCCCCTTTAGAAACCGAAAAGGATACTCGCATTGCGCTTCTTTTTACCCCTTACCCTAATACTGTCAATAATGGCATGCACAACGACGTCTATTGCTCCAAGCTGCGATGTTGAGTTCTCCACTGATAACTTAAACGAAGTACAACTGGCGGCACTTGATGAGCTAATCATGAATAATGAGTTTTTGTCAGGGTGCGTAACACTAGAGTTAGAGCAATTGAGCGACTTTTCCACAACAGGCTGCCCGCTAAGTCACAAGCCTACATTAGCGTTTGAGCAATGGCAGAGAGTCTACACAAGCTGTATTGCAAAATAATAACAAATAGTAGCGGCACTCAATCCATATCCCCCCCAGTTACAGTGGTTTAAACTTCAGTAATAAAAATGGTAGCAAGGTTAAATTAGCGATGAGTGCAACCACCATCGAAAAGCCAGTCAATAAGCCAAAATAAATCGATGGGTTAAAATTTGAGAAGGCAAAAATAGAAAAGCCTAAGGTTATCGTCAGTGAAGTGTAATACATTGCCCTACCAATGCTTGCATGGGAGTTTAGCAGAGCGGTTTCATAATTTTGCTGCTTAGCATATTCCACTTTAAAGCGATGCACATAATGGATTGAGTTATCAACGGCAATACCGATACAAATCGCCGCGATTGTAATCGTCATAATATCCAACGGGATACTTAGTCCCCCCATTACCCCAAGTACCATTACAGCGGCGACTAAATTGGGGATTAACGTAATTAGCGACAGCTTTACATTGCGATATAGCACTAAGAACATCATTAAAATACAAGAAAAAACCATGCCTAAGGTAGCTATTTGCGAACTAAAAAGGCTCTGTAACATATTGTTATATAGCACCAACATCCCTGAAAACTTAATATCCTGGGGTGATAGGTCAAAGTTATCAACTAACCCTTGTTTGATATTATCTAGCAGTTCGGCACGTTTAAGTGACTTATCGCTCTCAAAGACGCGGATACTAAAACGAATTTGCTCGCCATCATCAGATATATAGGGGGCGATAATAACTGATTTTACAGACGCAGGCAGTTTTTCATAAAGGATTGACAAGGCAAAGTTATCTGTTTTCGTTTTCGGCTCAATCTGATGTATTAATGCCAAACCAGAAGCCACCGAAAGTACCTTGCCTAATTGTGGATTGCTTTCCAAATACTGATGATATTTCACCACATCATCTAGCATCATCGGATTAAACCAATAGCCCGTGGTAACATCGGGGGTCTGTTCATCTTCTTCAAAATCAAACTCATCTAACAGATCAGCGCCAAATGTCTCCTCTTCATTAGTTGTAGCCGGCTCTTCAATGGGCGCATTAATAATCACATCTAGCGGCGTTGTGCCGCCTAACTCTTTGTCGATTAACGCCATACCTTGGTAGATCTCAGTGTCCTTTTTAAAATAATCAATAAACCGGTTTTCCACCGTTAACAATGAGATACCGAGGATACATAACAACACAACAATTGAGTAAATGATTGGCGTAAAATATTTATCTGGTACAACTCGGTTAGCGATAAATAGCACCAAGCGTTTGGTTAGGTTTTGTTGATTGACCGGTTTTCCCACCGGCAGTAACATCAGCATTGCCGGGAAAAAGGTAAACGCCATAATAAAAGAAAGTGTCACGCTAATAGTCATCATCCAACCAAAATCAATGACTGGGCGGATATCACTGACAACCAATGAAACAAACGCGGCAATCGTCGTAATAGCGGTAAATAAGCAAGGAATGAACTTCTTCTTTAGTGTTGTACTCACTAGCGTTATCTGGGAAGCATCAGGGTTTTGCCAATGGAGTTCTTGATAGCGCACAATTAAGTGAATAATTAGTGACAATGTTAAGATCAACATTAGCGACAGAAAATTGGAAGATACAACCGTCACTGGCCAATTTAACAATGCCAATAACCCTACCATCACGGCTCCGGTCATAAAGCAGGTAATTAAGGGCAATACGACCCATTTTAGCCGGGAAAAAGCAATGGCTAAGGTAATGATGATAAACAACAATACCACCAGCCCCAAGGTAGTTAAGTCATGTTGGATAAACGCGATCGAGTCAGCAGTGATCATCGGTACGCCACCTAAATGTAGCTTGCCATGGGGACTAAATTTTCTCATCTCCAGACGAATATTCTCGATAAGAGTCGCTTGCTGGTGCTGGTTTTTATTAATATGGCGAGCCAGTTTTCTATTTTTACTCGCCAGTTCATTGCGCAATTTAAGCGACATAGGCTGCTGCTCTAGTAATGCTTTTACTTTATCCCTGTTGGATTTTAATGTTTGGGCACGTGCATCTTGTGCCAAGTAGATTAACAATGCCGTGGTTTTACCGTTTGAACTAATCAATAAGTCACGATAAATCGGGCTAGATAACAACTCCTTTTTGGCCAGCTTTTTTTCGGTGCGTTCGCTTAATAAGGTAGGCGTTTGTTGTTGTAACTTATCCGCCGAAATTGCAGGACTATTGATTAGTGGCACAGTTAATATACTTATCGTTCCTTCAACCCCAGTAATATTCTCAATGCCCTGTGACAGTAGCTGCAACTGCTTCAAGCTTTCATCATTAAATAAGTCCTTATCTGGACTAAAGGTCATGATAAGAAAATCATCAGAGCCATATCGTTTTTTAATTTCACGATAAAATTGAAGGTCGACATCATTTTCAAGCACCAAAGTATCACCGGAGGCATCAAGCCTAAAGTTCGGTATTTGAAAGATAAATAGCAAGCTTAAGATCAACACCACCGAGCACACTAGCTTGGGGTGTGAGAGAATGCTCCGTTTATATACATCAGCAAAGTGAGTAGACATCGCATAGTCATTATTTGTTTTATAATGATTTAATTATGGTCGAAATTTTAAACGGTGGCGTGTTTATTTTTATTATGGCGTCCAAACCTTTTGCTCCAAAGTACTCGTAGTTGGCAGCTCTTGGCTGCGCCAACCAGCGACTTCCGATAAGGATGGCTATACACTAATTTTACAATAAGCATACCTCGAGCACATCAATTTAATTTTATGGCTACCAAAGGCTTAGTAAATCATGTTCAAGTGATAAAGATAACTTGATCGATATCAAACTCACGCTCCATATAGCCAAATATCATGATCAAGAACAACTCTTGAAGTCGCTAGAATTGATAAATTAAGCGCAACTTTTATAACGTAGTTGGAATTTACAGATGTTTGTAAAATCGCTAAGCCTAGTCGCTGTTCTTGCCTGTTTTACTGCGCTACCAACGGTCGCTTCACAAGCCCAGACCGTTAGTGACGAGCGCAAGAAAGAACTCACTCACATCGTTAAACAAGATTGCGGTTCTTGCCATGGCATGACCTTAAAAGGCGGCCTTGGTACACCATTATTGCCTGAAGACTTAAAGGGCAAGCACGTCGACTTTCTTACCCATACCATTATGCACGGCCGCCCTACTACGGCAATGCCGCCATGGAATGCCCTACTAACTCAATCAGAAGCTCGCTGGATTGCATTACAACTAAAACGTGGAAATTTCACTAATGAAAAATAAGCTAAAAAAATTATCAATTGCCCTACTCGTTTTAGGCAGCGCCAGTTGTGTTACAACGCAACCGCAGGAAACTGCCCAATTGCGCCCAACAGGTGACTTAGGCGTGGTAATTGAACGTGCTACAGGTCAAGTGCAAATAGTAAATCACACCCACAATAACTCACTGGCACAAATCGACGGCCTGGGCGATTTATCTCACGCTTCAATTGTTTATTCACGTGATGAACGCTATGCCTATGTCTTTGGCCGTGATGGTGGCTTAACCAAGATAGACATTCTAAAAGATAAAATTGCCAAACGTGTTATTCAATCAGGCAATAGCATCGGCGGTGCGATTAGCCAAGACGGCAAGCTGGTTGCAGTATCAAACTACACCCCAGGCGGCGTTAAAGTGTTTGATGCAGAGTCTCTGGAGCTCGTTGCTGATATTAAAGCAACTGAACTTTTGGGCCACGCTAAAAACAAAGATGGCTCTACCAAGCGCTCTAAAGTTGTGGGTTTAGTTGATGCGCCAGACAACAAATTTGTATTTAGCTTATTTGATAGTGATGAAATCTGGGTCGCTGATTTTTCAACAGCGCAATACACAGTCAAAAAGTTTAACGATATTGGTCGCGCGCCTTATGATGCATTAATCAGCCCTGACGGGCGCTATTACATTGCCGGTTTATTTGGCGAAGATGGTATGGCATTGCTCGATTTATGGAACATCGACAAAGGTGTTAAGCACATCTTAAAAGATTACGGTAAAGGTGATAAGAAGTTACCCGTGTATAAAATGCCGCACCTTGAAGGCTGGGCTATGGCAGGTGATTTTGCCTACGTGCCAGCAGTCGGTTTACACAAAGTACTGGTGATTAATACTAAGACCTGGCAACAAGTAGACGAAATTGATGTTCATGGCCAACCAGTATTTGTGATGGCACAGCCAGATAATCGCCAAGTGTGGGTTAACTTCTCATTCCCACGCAATGATACGGTGCAGGTTATTGACACGCAGACTCAATCGCTAACTGATACGTTAAAGCCCGGTAAAGGGGTGCTACATATGGAATTCACTCCGCGTGGTGAACATGTGTGGATGAGCGTTCGAGATGAGCACAAAATCCAGATTTACAACACCAAAGATAAAGCGCTATTAAAAGAAGTTCCTGCGGCAAGTCCAAGTGGCATCTTCTTCACTAACCGCGCACATCAAATAGGCCTATAACGATGCAATTAGATCCTCTATCAGCTCCGGTATTAGATAAGTTATCGCAGCAGATTATCAATGCCTACCAACGTGGTTTTCCTGTGTGTTCACGCCCTTTTGAAGTGCTCGCGAACGAATTTGATGTGAGTGAGCAAGCCGTCATTGATTGTTTGCAAACGCTTGACGACAATCAAGTACTATCGCGCTTAGGTCCAGTATTTGATCACAAAAAAGCAGGTGCTAGCACCCTCGCCGCCGTTGCTGTACCAATGGACAAAATGGATGAGATTGCTGAGATAATCAATCAATTTGAGGCCATTAATCACAACTATGCGCGAGAGCATGATTACAACCTGTGGTTTGTGGTGACAGCGAGCGACCAAGAAGCACTGGATATTGCGATAAAAGATATTGAAACGGCCACCGGCTATGAAGTGCTGGTGCTGCCGATGGAAAAGTCATTTCATATCGACCTCTCGTTTGATGTTTGCTTTAAGCCAACTAAGCAAAAGGCCAGCTAATGAATGTACATCAAATGAGTGATTATCAAGCATTAACAAGCGCTCAGCACGCCGCACTATTTGGCGCAATCGAACAAGGATTACCGTTAGTTCCTCAGCCGTACTTAAGCATCGCCAACGATTTAGGCCTTACTGAAGAGCAAGTCATTAACACGATTAACGCGTGGCAAGAACAAGGCTTAATAAAGCGCTTTGGTTTAGTTGTACGTCATCGCAAGCTTGGCTATCACGCCAATGCCATGGTGGTGTGGGATGTGCCAAGCGAACAAGTCGACGAAGTCGCTGCCCTACTATCAAAAGAATCGGTTGTTACGCTATGTTACCAACGCCCTCGCGTGCTGCCACATTGGACTTATAATCTCTTTTGTATGATTCATGGCAAAGACCGTAACCAAGTGTTAGCGCAGCTTGATGATATTTGTCAGCGGAATAACTTAACTCACCTTAACAAAAGCCCGTTATTTTCCACCAAAGCTTATAAACAACGCGGCGCCAATTATACCGCCAATGCAAGCAAGGATTGATTTTGGATAATTTAGATAAACAACTACTGAACTTGCTGCAAAAAGGACTACCTATTTGTGAGCAACCGTTTGCACAGGTCGCCGAGCAGGTTGGCAGTGATGAAGCAACTGTCATCGCACGATTAGAAGATATGCTGGAGTGTGGATTATTGAGCCGCTTTGGTCCTATGTTTGATGCCGCCTGTTGGGGTGGTGATTTCACCTTAGCCGCCATGGAAATTCCACAGCATGACTTTGAAATGGTCAATGAAATAGTTAACTCCTTTGAGCAAATAGCCCACAACTATGAGCGCGCACACCGCCTTAACATGTGGTTTGTTATCGGTACTGAAACCGCCCAGGAGATCTTTGATGTGATCGCGCAAATAGAACAAAAAACCGGATACAAAGTTTACAACATGCCAAAAGAAAAAGAGTTTTTTGTTGGCCTTTATTTACCGGTTTAGGCGAAGGAATTAATTATTATGACAGCAATCACCATTACAGAATTAGAACGTCAATACATAGTCCTCACTCAAGACGGACTGCCACTGGTTCCTAAACCATACCACTGGCTAGCTGACAAGTTAGCCATTAGTGTTGAAGAGACACTGGCAATGACCAAAGATCTACTTGATCGAGGCGTTATTCGCCGCATTGCCGCGGTGCCGAATCACTACAAGCTTGGTTACAAATTTAATGGCATGACAACGTGGGATATCTGCGATGAACGTGCACAAGAATTTGGCGAAAAAGTCGGACAACTGCCGTTTGTCAGTCACTGCTATTTACGCCCTCGCCACCTGCCGCAATGGAATTACAATCTATTTGCCATGGTTCATGGCCGCACCGAACAAGAAATCAAAGAAAAACAGCATCAGATCAAAGAACTGCTCAGCGATGTGTTGCAAACTCATCAGGGTCAGGCAAATGATATCTTGACCAGTACCAGAATACTTAAGAAAACCGGATTACGACTACGTAACGGTAAAAAATAGAATAATACAGCAAACGCAAAGGCTAACAAGCAATGTGACTTTGATGCGCTTCTATAATAAGAAGAGCGAGAGTGAGACGAAACCACCCATCGAAGATGCAGGAGAGTTCGTTGAACAGAGATGCATTTACGCATTTTTCAAAACACGAAGTCATATTTATAAGCCACTGACGTAAAGCAAATAGCAATAGCTCGTGAGGCAACAACAATGTTTAGAATTTCACACTTACTTAAAACAATGACTAGCGATACACCACCTAAAGGCCCGCGTAGTATGCCCGGCCCTGTGGTTATTTGGAACCTTATCCGTCGCTGTAACCTAAGCTGCAAACATTGTTATGCAACCTCACTTGATATTGATTTCTCAGGCGAGTTAACCACCGAGCAAATCAAAGCCACCATTGACGATTTAAAAGTTGCCAAAGTACCCGTGCTTATTTTATCAGGCGGCGAGCCACTCATGCGCCCTGATATCTTTGAGATTACAGCCTATGCCAAAGCTAAAGGCTTCTACGTTGCCCTATCGACTAACGGCACACTCATTGATGAAAGTAATATCGAGCAGATTAAAGCAGCTGACTACCAATACGTGGGTATCTCTATTGATGGACTAGAAGAATATCACGATGAGTTCCGCCGCCAAAAAGGTAGCTTTAAGGCTTCATTAAAAGCAGTACAACTTTGTAAAGAGGCAGGCATTAAGGTTGGTCTTCGCTTATGTTTAACGCGCGATAACAAGCACGAACTTGAAGACATGCTCAAATTAATGGAAGAGTATAACGTCGACAAATTCTACATGTCACATCTAAATTATTCAGGTCGCGGTAAACGTAATGCCGACAGAGATGCGATGTTCAACATGACAAAAGCGGGTATGGAGCAATTGTTCGAGCGCGCATGGCAACATATTTGTGATGGCAGAGAATCTGATTTTGTTACAGGTAACAACGATGCTGATGGTCCATTCATGTTGCAATGGGCGCATAAAAAATTTGGCGGCGATCCATTATATACCCAGCGCCTTAAGAATTTAGAGCAGCACCTTATTAACTGGGGCGGTAACGCATCTGGCGTAAATGTTGCAAACATTGATAACACCGGCACGATTCATCCAGATACATATTGGTGGAATCATGACCTAGGTAACGTAAAAACAGACAAATTTTCAGAGGTTTGGCGCGATACACAAGATGAATTGATGCAAGGATTCAGACAAAAGCCACGCCCAGTTAAGGGGCGCTGTGCACAATGTCAGTACCTTTCAATTTGTGGCGGTAACACCCGAACTCGCGCATTCGCCCAAACAGGTGATGCATGGGCTGAAGATCCAGGCTGTTATTTAAATGATGTTGAAATTGGCATCGCAACAGAGTTACCTGCTACTTCAGAGATTGAAGTGCAAGAGATTGAAGTTCAACAAGTTGGTTAGGCACTACTCAATTGTAGAAACTAAAACGCATAACTTAGAGAAATAAACCATAGTTGCTTATAACTAAAATACATTAAGATAACAAGTTAGCAGCACAAAAGTAATAAAGAGAATAGCATGAGCAAAGTCATTGAAAAAATCCCGGCAAAAGGTCAACTACAGCCAGGTGAAGTCGCACTAGTAGGTTCAGGTCCTGGCGATCCAGAACTACTAACCATTAAGGTATTGCGCTTTATCGAGCAAGCTGAAGTCGCAATTTATGATCGTTTGGTCAGTGATGAAATCATGGCACTACTGCCAGCCGACTGTGAAAAATATTATGTAGGCAAAGAGCAAGCAAAGCATTGTGTACCACAAGATGGTATTAACAAAATGCTGGCAGAACAAGCCCTATTAGGGAAACGCGTACTGCGCCTTAAAGGCGGCGACCCGTTTGTGTTTGGCCGTGGTGGTGAAGAAGCCGAGCATCTGCTAGAGCAAGGTATTAACTGCCATATTGCCTCTGGTGTCACAGCAGCATCAGCCTGTACTACTTACGCAGGCATTCCGCTAACACACCGCGGTGTTGCACAAGGATGTACCTTTATTACTGGGCACTTACAAAACGATGGACAGCTTAACCTGCCATGGACTAGCCTAGCTGCTGGCGGTCAAACCGTGGTGTTCTATATGGGCATCAACAGCTTGCCAACGATCTCTAAAGAGTTAGTGGCACACGGCCGCAGCGCAGATACCCCTGCCGCATTAATTCGCAACGGTACACGTGAGAATCAAGAAACTTATCGCGGTACCTTAGGCAGCTTACAAGAGCTTGTAGAAAAACATAATATTAAGCCACCGACATTAATTGTTATTGGTGAAGTAGTAAATCAATTTGATAGCAAAAACGTTGGTACTCTTGGCTACTTAAAAGCTGATGAATGCGCGAAAATTGTTAAGGCAAGCTAATGAAACTACTGTCTTTAGCGGCTGCGATGCTTGCGCTGCCGCTGGTCGCTAACGCCCAAGTTCCATCTGGCGAAGCGCTCTATGAAGAGCACTGTCAAAGCTGCCACGGTGTTAATCGCCTTGGCGCAATGGGCCCTGCCCTCTTTCCTGAAAATCTAAAGCGCCTGCGCAAAGGAAAAGCACATAAGGTGATCACCAAGGGGCGTATCGCGACGCAAATGCCCGCTTTTGGTGCAAAACTAAATAATGATGAGATTGCCAGCCTGGTTGATTACATCTACACCCCTGAAGCCAATTTACCTCCTTGGGGCGAGAAAGAAATTTTAGCCTCTCACGTTGTACATTTTGAGCAAAGCAAATTACCCAATACCGCACAGTTTGAAGCGGATTTAATGAATCTGTTTATTGTGGTGGAACTTGGCGATCATAGTGCCACCTTGCTTAACGGCGATACCTTTGAACCAATTGACCGTTTTAAAACCCGGTTTGCACTCCATGGTGGTCCTAAATATTCACCAGATGGGCGCTTTGTTTACTTTGCCTCGCGTGATGGCTGGATAAGTAAATACGATATCTATAACACTAAAACTGTGGTCGAGGTTCGCGCGGGAATCAACACCCGTAATATCGCCGTGTCTTCCGATGGAAAATACATCATGGTGGGGAACTACCTGCCCCACAGCGCCGTAATTCTTGATGCTAACGATCTTAAGCCATTAAAAGTCATTGACGTAACAGACAAAGACGGCAAAAGCTCTCGGGTCAGCGCTGTTTATAATGCGCCGCCACGCACTAGCTTTGTCGTCGCGCTGAAAGATGTTAAAGAGCTTTGGGAAATCCCCTATAGCGATGAGGGCGGTGTTGAAGTGCTGAAAGGTTGGGCGCACGATCACCGTAAAGATGTCGGTGAAGGAGCGGTTGAGAACTGGAAAAGCGAAGAGCAATTCCCAATCAAGCGCATTGCGAGCAAAGAGTTTTTAGACGATTTCTTCTTTGATCCTGACTATATCAACGTCATTGGCGCATCACGAGACACTAAAGACGGTCAAGTGATAAACCTTGATACAGGCAAGCAGATAGCCACAGTACCAATGAATGGCATGCCACATCTAGGTTCTGGCATTACGTGGGACTATCAAGGCAAGCAAGTATTCGCGACACCGGATATTAAAGATGCACGAGTTACTATTATTGATATGGATAACTGGAAGGTAATTAAAGAAATAAAGACCGAAGGTCCGGGTTTCTTTATGCGCAGTCATGAGAATTCAAAGTATGCTTGGGTTGATGTGTTCTTTGGACCCAATAAAGAAAAAGTTCATATTATCGACAAGAGTACGCTAGAGATAGTAAAAACATTGGCACCGATGCCTGGAAAAACAGCCGCTCACGTTGAGTTTACCAAAGATGGTAAATATGTGTTGCTTAGTATTTGGGATAAGGATGGCGCGGTAATCGTTTATGATGCTAAGACTTTTAAAGAAATAAAACGCCTGCCGATGAAAAAACCATCAGGTAAATATAATGTCTATAACAAAACGCATTATGAGCGTGGGACGAGTCATTAGCCCTCTCTGTTAACTTCTAATTACCTACTGGGCTAAATCTTGATTTAGCCCAACTTTTATTTGCTGATTTAAAGGTATAACATCAGCTGTTAATTCATGATTCTTATAGGTTGTTTCTGTGCAATATTTTCCAATTTTTGTTGATGGCGAGCAGCTATCAGTTTTAGTCGTAGGTGGCGGTGAAGTCGCTACGCGTAAAGTCGAGTTAATGCTTAAAACGCCAGCTAATGTAACCGTTGTATCCCCTAAGCTATCTAATACCATTGCACAGCTAGCCAATGACAACAAACTTACCCACATCGATGGCTACTATGACAAATCATTACTTGAGGACAAGCAACTGGTTTTCGTTGCCACTGAAAATCGTGAGCTAAACAAACAAATAACCAAGGACGCTCGCGCCGCTGGCGTATTGGCCAATGTGGTTGATGACCCCGAACTCTGTCATTTTATAACGCCATCTATTGTCGATCGCGCACCGATGATCTTTGCCATTTCAAGCGAAGGTAAATCCCCGGTATTAGTACGCTACTGGCGCGAGCGCCTGGAAACTATATTGCCACAGGCCATGGGGACTATTGCCACCTTCGCAGGCAACAAACGCAGCCAAATTAAAACCGTGCTTGATAGTGTGACCAAACGACGTAATTTCTGGGAAATATTCTTTTCATCCTCACGCAGCGAACAACCAGATCAGCTTGATTCACTGTATGACGAACTCATTAACCAAGTCGATGGTGATATGCCGGTTGAGGGAGAGTTATATATCGTACAAGGCACGGACAAGCCAGATAATCTTTCGCTTGCGGGCCTTCGTCATATGCAAAAAGCCGATATCGCCATTTATGACCATGATATTAGCCCTTCAATCATTGAGCTTGTCCGGCGTGATGCAGAGCGAGAAATTAGCCAAACCGATATAACCACTCAGGTTAATCAATTAATGTCACAGGGGTTACGCGTGTGCTATATCGCAAGCCCAAAGAGCTATACAACAGCGAAAGACGGCTTAGCCTCTATGCAACCCGTTTTGTTTAACAGCATTCAAGATTAGGCTCCCTACAAGCGCTTTGATAAAAAGCGCTTGTCCCCTCCATTTTGTATACTTTCACACCCGATTTTTACATCATCTACAAATCATTGATTGAAATCAAACTTCCTTAGTAACTCTGCTCAAAACTTGATGAAAATCAAGTCCTGTTTACCTGCTAATACCTTATTATGAGCGGGCTACAAAAATAATGTTTTTAATCAGAGATAAGTGGAATACACCATGTCCGAAACTTTTACTAAAAGCATGGCGAGAAACATATACTACGGTGGAAGTGTTTTCTTCTTCCTAGTGTTTATCGGCTTAACCATGCACACAACGAAAGTAATGCCAGAAACTGATAATAGGGAAGCGCTAAACGAGTCTGCGGCTCGCGGAAAGCACCTATGGGAAGATAACAACTGTATCGGTTGTCACTCTCTAATCGGTGAAGGTGCTTACTTTGCCCCTGAACTTGCTAATGTTTTCCAACGCCGCGGCGGAAGTAATTCAGAAGCCTTTAAAGCGTACATGCAAGGGTGGATGGCAGCACAGCCGCTAAACATTCCTGGCCGTCGCCAAATGCCACAATTTAATCTTACAGAGCAAGAAGTTAACGACCTAGCAGAATTCTTAGAATACACTGCTGGAATTAAAGTTAACAACTGGCCACCAAACATCGAGGGCTAATGAGATGCATACTTTAAAATTTCAATCTCAGTCAGTTGCAAAACCCTACTTCGCATTCGCACTTGTATTGTTCTTAGGCCAAATCCTTTTCGGTTTGGTTATGGGTCTACAATACGTTGTTGGTGACTTTCTAGGTGGTGCTATTCCATTTAACGTAGCTCGTATGGTTCACACCAACTTGCTTATTGTTTGGCTACTCTTTGGCTTTATGGGTGCAGCATACTACCTTATCCCTGAAGAAGCAGAAACAGAGCTTTATAGCCCTAAACTAGCAATCGCCTTATTCTGGATATTTGCAGCCGCTGGTGTTGCAACGATCTTGGGTTACTTACTAGTTCCTTACTCAACACTTGCACAAATCACTATGAATGACTTATGGCCTACTATGGGTCGTGAATTCCTAGAGATGCCTACACTAACTAAAATTGGTGTTGTAGTTGTTGCATTAGGTTTCTTGTTTAACATTGGTATGACTATTCTTAAAGGTCGTAAAACTGTTATTAACCTAGTAATGATCACTGGTCTTATCGGTCTTGCTGTGTTCTTCTTATTCGCATTCTACAACCCAATCAACTTAGCAATGGATAAGCTATACTGGTGGTTTGTTGTTCACTTGTGGGTAGAAGGTGTTTGGGAATTAATCATGGGTGCAATGCTTGCATTCGTATTAATCAAAGTGACTGGCGTTGACCGTGAAGTTATCGAAAAATGGTTATACGTAATCATCGCGATGGCACTAATCACAGGTATCTTAGGTACTGGTCACCACTTCTACTGGTTAAGTACTCCTGAGTACTGGCAGTGGATTGGTTCAATCTTCTCAGCACTTGAGCCACTTCCGTTCTTCGCAATGGTACTGTACGCATTTAACATGGTTAACCGTCGTCGCATCGAGCATCCAAACAAAGCCGCTACACTATGGGCATTGGGTACTGCGGTAATGGCTTTCCTAGGTGCTGGTGTATGGGGCTTCCTACACACGCTTGCTCCAGTTAACTTCTACACTCACGGTACGCAAATTACTGCAGCGCATGGTCACATGGCCTTCTACGGCGCATACGTAATGATTTGTTTAACTATCATCTCATACGCTATGCCTAAGCTACGCGGTGTGGGTGAAGCATCAAGCAACAAAGCACAAGTTGTTGAAATGTGGGGCTTCTGGTTAATGACTATCTCTATGGTATTCATTACATTATTCCTAACAGGTGCTGGTATCCTTCAAGTTTGGCTACAACGTATGCCTGAGTCAGGTGAAGCACTAGGCTTCATGGCAACTCAAGACAAACTGGCGCTATTCTACTGGATGCGTGAAGTTGCAGGTGTTGGATTCTTAATCGGTCTAATCGTATACCTAGCAAACTTCCTAGTTGATTCAAAGCAAGCTGGTAACAAAGCTTAATTTTATCAACTGATAAACCAGAGCCCAAGGTAACGATACCTTGGGCTTTTTTGTTTTCTTCTAACAGATGACTTCGCCCCTTTTAATATAATACCAAGTGAATAAAATAACTGCCCACCTGTGTTAATTAAAATCAATAGTAACTATACCGCTCTGCTTTATTCTCCCTGGACACAACAAGATCACATAATTAAGACACTTGCTATAAGGACCCTATTCAACTTCTGCATTGTTGATTTATATCAGCTCACAAAATCTCACAATTGATAAAATATGGCTCAAACTTTGAAAGAGAATTGCAGTAATGGAAGAATGGGTTGGCGAAAAGTGGCACCGGTATGTTACTAAAAAAGCCAGTACAAATTTTGATGAGGCTAAAATAGAGTTTAGCGAGCTAAGTCGTAACGCTGGGGTTGTATTTCGCGCTCTAGGTGGTGACGCTGTTAAGCGCATTGAAGCGGCGGCTCCGCGTGACTATATTGTGCGCCGAACTTTTATGCAAAAAGTATCTGGCTCATATCAACAGTACTCTCTGGCATGGCAGGATGATGAAAGCCTGCGCCTGCCTGAATCTATCGCGATTTTTCCCACGAAAGAGCTCAATAGAAACCTTTATCTATGGCTTGCTGCATTAGCTTCATATCAACCTGGTCCGTTTAAGCATTGGGTTAAAGATAACCAGCGCATCGTTAAAGAAGTGCTTGAAAAGCATCCCGGGCTTGCCAAGCGCTATTATGCAATGGTTGACGCAATGCTTGCCATTCGCACGCCAATCGAACAGTTACCTAAAGCCCAGCAACCACTTGAGCAAGCTATTATCGATGCACTGAAAAAGCCAGGCAGTGTCGATAATTTTCCACGCGCTGATTTTGCGCCACAACCTGTTTATTTGTGGCTCTACCCTTCAGCCAAGATTGATCATATACCGCCAAGTGAAAATACTGGAGAACAAGAGCAACAAGAAGCAAACGAGAATAAGAAAAACAGTGATGCCGCACGTAAGAAAACCGAGCGAGTGGGCGATCCTAATACCAAAGATGGGATGATGGTTTTTCGTCTTGAAAACTTATTCTCCTGGAGCGAATTCTCAAAAATGAATCGCGCCGAAGATGACACCGAAGATGATGATGCGCAGCGTGTTGCAGAAGATTTAGACAAAATCACTCTATCTCAACAACAAGATCAAAAAAGCTCTGCGCTTAAAATAGATCTTGATCTGCCCTCGGCCTCTGAAGATGACATTCCACTGGGCGAAGGCATTCACTTACCGGAATGGAACTATAAGAACCAATCATTGGTCGCTGATCGTTGCCTTTTACAGCCGATGCTGCCTAAAGACAGTCATGCACAAAAATTACCGCAACATTTAGCCCGTACAGCCAAACGCATTCGCGCTGAGTTTGAGCAATTTAGAAATGTAAAACAATGGCAACGGGCACAGCCACAAGGTGAAGAACTTGATTTAAGCGCATGGCTTGATTTTCACGTTGAAAGTAAAACGTCACAGGTGCAAGAGCGTGGTTTATACCGCACTATTCGCAGTAATAACCGTGACCTTGCTTGTTTGCTATTAGCCGATATTTCAATGTCAACCGATGCCCATATTAACAACCACCATAAGGTCATTGACGTTATTCGCGATTCTATGCTGCTGTTTGGTGAGGCGCTTGAAGCCGTCGGTGATAACTTCTCGATGTATGGCTTTAGCTCGGTAAAACGCCATCACGTTAGATTTACCATGTTCAAGAACTTTAGAGAACCATATAACGATGAAATACGTGGTCGCTTAGTCGCTGTGCGCCCAGGGTTTTATACTCGAATGGGGGCTGCCATTCGCCAAGCAAGCAAAATACTTAGCGAGCAGAAGCAAACACAAAAATTACTGCTTATCCTAACCGATGGTAAGCCAAACGATATTGACCATTACGAGGGACGTTTTGGTATTGAGGATACTCATCAGGCAATTATCGAAGCCAAACGCCTTGGTCTGCAACCGTTTTGTATTACTATCGATCATGAGGCCGGTGAATACTTACCGTACTTATTTGGCAGCGACGGTTACAGCGTTATCCTAGACCCAGAGCAACTGCCAACTAAGTTGCCACAGTTGTATCATCAACTAACAAACTAAGGAGCCTGTCGATGAGTAATTGCAAAGTCCCTTGTCTCTATTGCACCACTGAGAATGAAGATACCGCCAAAACTTGTAGTAACTGCGGCATGGAGTTACCCGATAGCCACCCGCATAGTGGTGACTATCGCCGTAAAAGATTTAAATGGGGCTTCTGGTTTACCGTGATATTTTGTCTGGTGATGATGGCCTACTTACCACGCTAATCAATTAACCCGTTATAAGGGCTTTAATAAGGCCGCTATCTTATTTACCGTATTAAGATTTCGGCCTGTAGCCGCCACACCGAGCCCCTTTTCAAGCCCTGCCACTAGCTTTGAACGCCCAATCCCCTCGGGGGCATGTAGATAGCATATCGAGCCGTTTATTTGATAATGTTCAGACTCGCGCGCTAACTCTTCCAGCCGCTGTAGGTCTGGCTTAGGGCGCTCGTTACAGAAATACAGGTGGACAAATTTACCTTCAAATTCAGCATAAGGGTTTTGCGCTACAATTTGTTCAAATTCTTCACAACCTAAACATAGGGTTTCTGGCATAAAACCAAAGTGTGCGCTTATCAGTGATTTTATGTCCTCTAGCGGATGGTTGGCGCTTTCAAGAACAATGTTGCCTGTTTGCAATATGGTCTTAATGTTTTTAAAGCCTTGTTGTTCTAGCACAGGCACTAACGCTTTCATTGGTACAAGGTTTTTGCCGCCAACATTGATGGCACGCAGTAAGATAATGTATTTATTCAATGGCTTCTCTTTCATTATTCGCTAGGTTATTTGACGGCCCAAATCTTATCGAGTTGAGGCCTTGGCAGTTAGCAAGTCTAAATACTCTTGCTGTTTTCTCTGATGCCACAGGTTAAGTGTTTTCGATTTTAGCACCGCCTGAGTTTGGTATTTTATTGCTTTATCAAGCTTACCAGTGTGCTGGTATGCTTTAGCGAGTGAAGAGAAAGCGTAAGATGAATCAGGATATAGGGTTATTGTCTGATGATAAATTTTTAGCGCTTGCTCAGGCTCACTTGCTAATAATGATTTAGCTAACGCCCCTAATGAACCCTGCGCCGAAACGTCAAAGCCATACTTTTTTTCCGATAGCATCGCATAATAATCAATTATCGCCTGACTGCCTTGTTTAGAGATATCAGAGTCTGCGCTAAGGTCGCTGTGCATGTCATCAAACATCAATTCAATGGCATTTATCATCGATACAACAGGCTGAGACATGTAGTTATTTTTATTGTTGCGCACAACATGCCAGTCAAGAGTCGCTGGTGCCGCGCTTTGCAATATTGTTTCTAATTCATCAAACGATTTTAACTGGCCTTGTTCATAACGATGATTTCCCGTCGATAGATATAAAAAGCGCATTTTCTCATCTAACTTTTTCAACTTGTCTTTTGCTTGAGACATGATTGCACCAAAGTCACCAGCGATGGTAGGGCTAGATAAGATATAACCATTAAATAGATCCGGGCGATTAAGCAGGGTATACAAGCCAAAAGCACCATTACTCATAAAACCACTATATATTCTAAAACCATTAGTTCGGTATTTACTATCGAGGGCTTTAAGCAAATCCTGCTCAAAGTAATCTAATATCGCATGGTTATCTGGGTTATCAACTAAACGCTCAAAGAGTTTGGCAAACTCGGCATTATAGCCAACTGGCGTCACAACAATTGATTCCAACCAAGGCCACTCACCGTTGTGGCTGAGCCAATCATGCATACCAGTTAACATCGGTTGACTGCGTGGGTGGAGATCGAAGACGACAAAGTACTTTTTAGCGCTATCGTTTTGATAATAACTTTGCGGTAAGGTGACATTATATTCAAGCGGCTGTTTAAATTGCTTTGATACAACTGTTAGCCGCTCGATAGGGTTAAGCTCGGATACTTCCACTGCCGCCTTAACAGAAGATAATTGTACAAAAAATAACACCAAGCCTAAAATAATTTTCTGATACATAGCCTCAACCTTTAATTAATCAAGTTGAAATATAACAGCTTTTAAGTGTCTGAGTTAATTTTATTCACCGTAAGCCCTAAGGGGGCATTTTAAATCTTGGGTGTGAGCACTAACCATTATGTTTAGCAACTTGGCGACAATCTCAGGATGCTCATCATTCATATCGTGCTGCTCAATGAACGTAAGTGCATTTTCCGTAATTAGACCATGACTATAAAGGAACCTGCTAAGCCCATATCACTATCTAGCAAGGCCGCCTGTTTAAGGTTGTGCCGAATGCGGGTACTCCCAGTATCCTTACCTGTCATAAATCCCTCTTTCTAGAAATAACAAGGCCGTCACTGCCTAGCAGTAACGGCCAACACCAACTTGCACCATGGTACACAACTAAATAAAAAAGAGTGTGATTTAAAGGCTGTTAGAATATTTCTGGAGTAAGTTCAACCTCTTCACACATGGTTTCAATATCTAGAAGCTCAATATAATCACCTTTTTCGGCAATGTACCCTTGTGATTTAAACTTACGCAGAATCCGAGAAAAGGTTTCAGGAGTAATATTTAATTGGCTGGCTAACACCCGCTTTGGCGCTTGCAGGCGCACTTTGTTGTCTATACTTCCCTGCATTTGATAAAGGTGCCCTAAATGCAACACTAAACGTTGACTCGCGTTTATAAAGGTTAGCTTGTCAATATTATTAACCAAAGACACTACTTTTGTACTCATAAAGCCAAGTAAGGACGCGGCCAGTGTTGGTGAAGCACCAATGATATCGTGCAGCGTTTCTCGCTTTACTTTAAGCAGTTCACTGGCGACTTCAGCCTGTGCATTCATTGGATATTTTGGCTCAGGAATAAACATCGCCATTTCGGCAATCCAACCACCAGGGGAAAACAGATGAAACACTTTCTCATCACCACCTGGGGTTACCCGAAACAACTTTACCTGCCCTTTCTTAACCAAATAAAAGTGGCTTGCATCGTCATCTTTATTAAATAACATTTGTCCGGGAACCAAATTAACGGTTTTTGCCGATGAAATTAGCTCTTGTTGTTGCGTCTCATCGAACAAGCTAAAGATATTTTTAGCCCCTTTAAAACTATGTAGCATGCGAACCTCTTTACTTGCGAATTAATCCCAAAGTACTACTTTACGGATAAAAAATGATTCTAACACTCGTTAAATAAAAAATATTGATTTAACCCCAAAAAAAAACCAATTAACAATGCAATTGGCTTTTAATCTTGAACAGTGCTACTAGAAATTAATCAATGAGTAACGATTCTAGCGTCAGTTCAATCATCTCGTTGAAGGTATTTTGGCGCTCTTCTGCCGTGGTCACTTCACCGGTGCGAATATGGTCAGATACAGTCACTACACATAATGCGTTAGCGCCGTATTCCGCAGCCACACCGTAAAGGCCTGCAGCTTCCATTTCTACGCCCAACACATTCATTTTTTCAACAGTATCAAACATGGTTGAGTTTGGAGAATAGAATAAATCTGCGGTAAATACATTACCGACCTGCGCTTTAATTCCCTTTGCTTTAGCCGCTGTCACGGCATTGCTCATTAAGCCGAAGTCAGCGATTGCGGCGTAATCATGTCCTTGAAAACGCATACGGTTGACGCCAGAATCAGTACATGCACCTTGTGCAATGATCACATCACGTACCTTAACATCTAGTGATACGGCACCACAGCTACCGACACGAATAAGGTTCTTAACACCGTATTCGGTAATTAACTCTTTGGCATAGATAGAGATCGATGGAACCCCCATCCCTGTGCCCATTACTGATACTTTTTTACCTTTGTAAAGACCAGTAAAACCCAACATGTTACGTACATCGTTTACCTGTACAACATCGGTTAAAAACGTTTCGGCGATGTATTTAGCGCGAAGTGGATCACCTGGTAATAAGATTGATTCTGCAAAGTCGCCTTGTGCTGCGCTAATGTGTGGAGTTGCCATAATTTATTTTCCTAAATTTTATTCTTTTGCTTGTTTATACAAACAGTTAAATTGCTGATTTACCGTACTCAAGGGTCGGTAAATTCAAATAAGTTGCGATGGTTTGACCTATATCCGCGAATGTTTCACGCTTGCCAATGCTGCCACCAGCCATGGACGGGCTGTAAAAAATTGCTGGGATATGTTCGCGTGTATGATCGCTGCCAGGCCAACTTGGGTCACAGCCGTGATCTGCTGTAAGTACTAGCAAATCATCATCGTCCATCTGCGCGATAAACTCAGGTAACCTGGTATCGAAATATTCAAGTGCCGCGGCATACCCTGCAATATCACGACGGTGACCATAAGATGAATCAAAGTCGACAAAATTGGTGAATATAATGCTGTTATCGCTCGCTGCTTGATGAGCCTTTAATGTCGCATCAAATAGATCGCTAAGGCCCGTCGCTTTGACTTTTTGCGTAATGCCCTGCTCTGCATAGATATCGGCGATTTTTCCGATACTAATAACCTCATTGCCCGCTTCTTTAGAGTAATCAAGTAAGGTTTTGGCCGGTGGCAATACAGACAGATCCCGTCGGTTACCGGTACGGGTATAGTTTTCACTACTAGTGCCAACAAAAGGTCGCGCAATAACACGGCCAATATTGTGTTCATCAAGCACTTCACGAGCGACTTGGCATAAGTTCAATAACTTATCTAAGCCAAAACTTTCCTCATGAGCCGCAATTTGAAACACGCTATCAGCTGAGGTATAGCAAATTGGCTTGCCTGTTGCGACGTGCTCATCGCCTAAACGCTTAAGAATATCAGTACCAGATCCGTGACAATTACCTAAAATACCCGGTAAATCACAACGCTTAACCAGTTGGTCAATAACAGACTGAGGGAACGAGTTCTCTTTGTCTGTAAAATACCCCCAGTCAAAGAGAACTGGCACACCGGCAATTTCCCAATGGCCACTTGGTGTATCTTTGCCAGAACTAATCTCTTGAGCAAAACCATACTTGGCAATAGGGGTAATGTCCTGTGCTAAGCCCTGCGGAAAATACCCAGAACTTTCAAAGCAGGCATGACCGAGACCAAGCTGGTTCAAGTTGGGGACATTTAACAACCCACTGCGGTTGATATCAGCGGTGCCATTGGCGCAAGCTTTGGCAATGCTACCAAAGGTATTTGCCCCAACATCGCCAAAGTCAATAGCGTCATCACTAGCCCCTATGCCCAGACTGTCGAGCATCATTATCGTTACTCGTTTCATTTTAATTCCTCTGTCTTGTGCAATAACCTAGTCATAACGAATCGTATCAAGTACTTCATTGTTTATTTTCGGTTGCTGCTCACCTACACTAATTGCGGCGTGCAACATCTCACTTGCATGAGCAAAGTCTTGCTCAGATTTCGCGTGAATCGTTGCAATGGGTGTCTGAGCATCTACGTGCTGGCCTAAAATACCAACCTCAGATAGCCCAACACTGTAATCAATTTTATCATCAGCACGGCGGCGACCACCACCTAACTCAACCACCGACAGGCCAACCTGACGAGTATCAATGTGGGTTATAATACCGCTGTTTTTGGCAAAAACCGGGCGAACAATAGTTGCCTGTGGTAAATGGGTTTGGTAGTTTTCAACGAAATCAATCGGACCCCCCAACATTGCCACCATTTTGCCAAATTTCTCAGCAGCAGCGCCATTGGCAATCACTTGATTGACCTTTTCGCGGGCTTCTTTGTTGCTAGCAGCTAAACCAGAAAGCGTTAACATTTCAGCACATAAAGCAACAGTGACTTCATGTAAACGGGGGTTATTGAGCTCACCGCGTAAATACTTAACCGCATCAACCATTTCAACCGCATTGCCAGCACTCGCCGCTAATAATTGATCCATGTCTGTAATTAGCGCGCTCGTTTTAACCTGTGCGTTATTTGCCACATGAACAATGCTTTGTGCCAACTCTTGCGCCTGCGATAGCTCTTGCATGAATGCCCCGCTACCGGTTTTAACATCCATAACTAACGCATCAAGCCCTGCTGCGAGCTTCTTAGCTAAAATTGAAGCGGTAATAAGCGGGACAGATTCGACCGTGGACGTCACATCGCGAATACCATAAAAGCGCTTATCAGCTGGCGCTAAATCACCAGTTTGCCCGATAATAGCGACACCAATCTCTTTAACAGTTTTTCGAAACAATTCGTTATCTGGAACCGTTGTGTAACCGGGGATAGCGTCAAACTTATCGAGTGTGCCGCCGGTATGACCTAGCCCTCGCCCTGTAATCATTGGCACATAACCGCCACAGGCAGCAACAATAGGCCCCAACGTCAGGCTCACCATATCACCAACACCGCCAGTGGAATGCTTATCAACAACAGGACCGTTTAAATTCAATGATTGCCAGTCTAGTACGGTACCTGAATCACGCATGCCTTTAGTTAGCGCGGTGCGCTCTTTCATGCTCATGTTTTGGAAATAGGTCGCCATCGCAAAGGCACCAATTTGTCCTTCGCTGATAGTTTCGCTGGTGATACCTTGAACAAAGAATGCAATTTCAGCATCGCTAAGCTCTAGTCCGTCGCGCTTACGGCGGATAATTTCTTGTGGTAAAAAATCCATCTTAATACCCCGCGTTAGTTGTCTGCTCTTCGCCTGTTCCTAATGTGTTGAGTAAGTTGCCTAATAAACTGCTGGCACCAAACCTAAAATGCTGACTGCAAATCCACTCATCAGATAAAATCGAACGTGTCAGGTTGAGATAGTCAGCCACATCTTGCGCATCCTTTACCCCACCAGCCGCTTTAAATCCACAGCTAGCACCCGTTTCTAAGATAGCGAGCAACATTTGTTCTGCCGCTTCCAACGTTGCATTAACCGGTACTTTTCCAGTAGAGGTTTTAATAAAATCAGCACCGGCTTCGATGGCTATTAAGCTTGCCTTCTTAATCAGTTCTGGTGATTTTATTTCACCAGTCTCTAAGATAACTTTAAGCGCAACGTTTTCACCACAAGCCTGCTTGCATCCTTTAACAAGATCAAAGCCAACTTGATTATCGCCTGCTAAAAACGCACGATAGGGGAACACAACATCCACCTCATCAGCGCCAAGACTAACCGCTTCTTCGGTCTCTTTAACAGCCTGAGCAACATCATCGTTGCCGTGGGGGAAATTAGTTACGGTAGCAACAAGAATGTCACTTGCGTTAAGTGCATTTAACTTAGCTTTTGCGGTTGTAATAAATTGCGGGTAAATACAGACAGCCGCCGTATTGCCACTTTTACTAACTGCTTTTTCACATAAGTCACTAACAACTTTATCTGTGTCGTCTAAGTTTAAGGTAGTTAAATCCATTAATTGAATGCCATGGATGGCAGCGCGTTCAAGATCTGTCATCAGATCCTCCACTTGATAAACTAAGCCGCAGGCAAAAATGGGCGACATTAGTTTTAATAGAAATTCTAAGAAAAAAGAGAATAAGAAACCAGTAACAAGATCACATTTGTGAAAATTTGTTTAACTCGCTGATGTCTGTGTCATAAATTAAATAGGCTTTTAGTATTTTGTGTAGTTATTTTCGCAACATCTTCAATCGGTTGCTGTGTTACGTCAGCCAATGCTCTAGCGATAATGGGAATATTTTCTGGCGCATTAGGTTGCCCTTGTTTGCCATAAATAGGCATATCAGGGGCATCGGTTTCCAATATTAAGTGGTCCAAGCCGATATCAGAAAATACTTTACGTGTTTTCTTAGCACGCTCATAGGTGATTACCCCGCCCACGCCTAGTTTGAAACCAAGCTTAATGAACTCTTTCGCCTGCACCAAACTGCCGCTAAAGCCATGAATCACTCCTCCACATGCTAATTGATAATGGCGTAATTGCTTAAGTAACGGATCATAAGCCTTATGCGCGTGACATATCACAGGTAGTGCAAGTTCTTTAGCCAACTCTATTTGCTTGGTAAAAGTGCTAAGTTGACTGTCTAAAGGCGTGTCAATTGCACCATCTAAACCAATTTCCCCAATGGCAACAATCTGCTCTCGATGCTTGGTTGCTAACGCAGAAAGTAACGACAACTTATTGTCTTGCTCAATAAAATAAGGATGAACCCCCAGGGCTGCATGAATTTGCGCATAATCAAGGCTTAGGGATAACACATGTTGCCAATTGCAATGCCCAACACTAGGCACAACAAAATGGCTAACCCCGTTTTTTGAGGCCTGCGCCAACGCTGCTTCAACCACGCCGATTTTCGCAAAATCTAAATGACAATGACTATCAATAAATTCCATATCTTGATTACCGCCAGTAAGTGATACCAATTACATTAATAAAGTGACCTATTTTGTAGTGTAGATAAACGGATTAGAGCAAATAAATAACGTAGCCATCATTCGTTTAGAACATAAAAAATGATCAATTAATTTGTGCAATTGGTATTAGTAAAAACGCTGCATCTTTCCAGTTTAGAAAACTATTTCTTACTAAGCAAAGTAAATAATATGATTACGCAAAAGACACTCATATTTTGACAATAAGGCCCAAGGTGATACCGACATGAAAAATGGGATTGGAATAAAAATCAATGAGTTTAAACCAGCGTTAAACTCATTGCTAAGCTCTGTGCCAAGTAGTAATTAAAACAAAGCCAGCAAATGCTGGCTTTGTTTATGATTAGTTTTCGCGAGTTTCGCGGAAGGTTATCTCCGGGTAGCGTTCATACGCCAGGTTCAAATTAACCATCGTAGGTGCAATGTAAGTTAAGTTATCACCGCCATCGAGTGCGATGTTGTCATAAGCTTTCTTTTTAAACTTCTCAAGTGCAAGGTTATCGTCACAGCTAACCCAACGTGCCGTGGCAACATTGACCGGCTCATAAATGGCCTCCACTTTATATTCTGTACGAAGACGCGCAACAACCACTTCAAACTGAAGTACCCCTACAGCGCCAAGAATAAGTTCATTTGAGCGCAGTGGTCTAAAGACCTGGACCGCTCCTTCTTCAGATAACTGAACCAACCCTTTTTGTAACTGCTTCATCTTAAGTGGATCTTTTAACAAGATACGACGGAACATTTCAGGTGCAAAGTTTGGAATACCAGTAAACTTCAATGACTCTCCTTGAGTAAAAGTATCACCTATTTGAATCGTGCCATGGTTATGCAAACCAATAATGTCACCAGCTACCGCACCATCAGCTTGCGCACGGTCTCCCGCCATAAAGGTAAGAGCGTCCGATACATTAATATCTTTACCAATACGCACATGGCGCATTTTCATGCCTTTTTCATATTGGCCTGAACACACGCGCATAAAGGCAATACGGTCACGATGCTTAGGATCCATATTAGCTTGAATTTTAAAGACAAAGCCTGTGAATTTCTCTTCGGTTGCTTCAACTTCACGTTGTTCAGCGATGCGGTTAACAGGTGCTGGTGCCCATTGGGTTATTCCGTCAAGCATATGATCAACGCCAAAGTTACCCATCGCCGTACCAAAGAATACAGGAGTTAACTCACCGGCTAAAAACAGGTCTAAATCAAATGGATGTGAGGCACCTTCAATGAGCTCCATTGACTCACGTAATTCTTCAGCGTAATGGCCAAGCGCTTCGTCGACTTCAGGGTTATCAATCCCTTTAATCACGCGCTTTTCTTGAATCGTATGGCCTTGGCCGGTGGCGTAGAGTACAACTTCATCACGCAAGATATGGTAAATACCCTTAAACTCTTTACCCATGCCAATAGGCCAGGTGATTGGTGCACAAGCGATGTTTAATACGTCTTCCACTTCATCCATCAGCTCGATAGGGTCACGTGTATCACGGTCGAGTTTATTCATGAAAGTAACGATTGGCGTAGTACGCAAACGGGTAACTTCCATCAACTTGATCGTACGTGCTTCAACACCTTTCGCTGCGTCAATGACCATCAAACATGAATCAACTGCAGTTAGCGTACGGTAGGTATCTTCAGAGAAATCTTCATGTCCTGGAGTATCTAATAAGTTAACCAAACAATCAGCATACGGAAATTGCATTACCGATGTTGTTACCGAGATACCACGCTCTTTTTCCATCTCCATCCAGTCAGACTTAGCATGCTGGCCAGACTTTTTGCCCTTCACTGTTCCCGCTTTTTGCAGCGCTTGTCCAAACAAAAGTACTTTTTCTGTAATGGTGGTTTTACCAGCATCGGGATGCGAGATAATCGCAAAGGTACGGCGTTTGTTCACCGAATCAGCAAAGGTTGTCATAAAGGTTCTCGAAAAATAAAATTCAAAATAGAAATAATCGCGCGATTATAGCGGATTTTAGTGATATACCCAAGCGACTTGAAGAGGCTTGTTCCAGAGCTTGGGCATAAATGTGAGATGTTTAGCGCAATCAAACCAAGTAGCCCCATCGAAATGTAAAACACTTGTTTAAAAAATACTTGAATCAAAATCTAAACGTGGTAGTTTAGAGGTCATACCAGCAAGTCACATGCTGTTAACAATAACTTAAATTTAGGAAATTTTATGTCTACCGTTACTGAATACAAAGAACTACTTGCTTCAAAGTTTAACCCAGCAGCCGCTGCCGGCGTTGATGAAGTATTTCAATTTGATCTTGAAGGCGAGTTATTTCACCTAGTGGTAGAAGAAGGTGGTTATGAGCTTCTTGAAGGGGAACATGACGATCCATCTGTAACACTTCAACTTAAAAGCGCTACGCTAAAAGGTCTTTTAGATGGCAGCGTAAATGGTATGACTGCTTTTATGATGGGTAAAATCAAAGCGGTTGGCAACATGATGCTAGCAACTAAGCTAACTCAGCTTTTCCCTGCGTAAGTTTAAATTTAATCATACCAATCCCACTAAATAACTAAGTACAGCAAGATCACTTAATTAATGGAATTGGTATTAGAAAGCCCAGTCGCCGAAGGCCACTGGGCTTTTTGTTGCCATGCTCATAATAAAAAGCCCGGTGAACTTACATTCACCGGGCTTTAAATTTAAAGCGACTATCAATTAGAAGCTGTAGCTAGCGCGAACATAATATTCACGACCCGCTAAAGAGAATGGGAAGCTAGTCCAACCGTACTGGAAGCCAAGCTCATTAAATGGTGCGCCTTCGTCGCCCCACTCATCTGGCTTCTCATCTAGTAAGTTAACGATACCACCACTAACACGCAGGTTCTCTGATACTTGGTAGTAACCAGTTAGATCAACAGTTGTTTTAGCGCCCCAAGTGTTCTTCGGTGTGCCGTATGAAGCGGTACTTACTTCACCAAAGTAGTTAGCACGAGCTGTTACACTGTAGTTTTCAGCCGTATAGGTAGCTCCTAACACGCCTTTTTCAGAAGGTTGCGCTTCTTCAACTAACAAACGTGAAGCATCATCAAACACAACACTATCAGGAATAACTGATGATGAAGTATTAATGCCTGTAACTTCTGTTTCGCTTAAATGTAACGAGGCTTCAAGTGCTAGTTCACCACCACTTACATCGTATTTCCACGTATTTACCCATTCAATACCTTGAGACTTGGTATCAATCGCGTTGGTAAATAGCTCAACCACGGCAACACCATCTAGCAACTGAGTACCGTTAGTACCGTGCTTATCAAAGAATTCCGCTGTTTGCGCATTAGTGCCTGCAGTGATGCCACCAGAGTAGATAATACGATCATCAATCTTCACCTGATAGTAATCAAATGTTGTTGAGTAAGTATCACCTTCAAACACAAAGCCCAGGCTTAAGTTTTGTGATGTTTCTTCTTTTAGCTCACCAAAACCAAGCTCTTTAGCTAAATCCGAATCAGGACGGATAGTGACAAGATCAGTCAACACACCCTCACTAATAGAAATTGAGCGTTGAGTGAAATGCTTTTGTTGTACGCCCGGCGCACGGAATCCGGTAGAAACAGCACCACGCAGTGCTAAGCTATCATTCACTTCATAACGAGCGTTTAGCTTACCGATTGTAGTACCGCCAAAATCTGAATAATCTTCAAAACGAACTGCAGCGCCAACGGTTAGTGCGTCAGAGGCATACCATTCACTATCAACATATAGCGAAATATTGTCGCGAGATGTATCAATTTCCATATCAGGACGGTAGCCAGCAAAACCTTGCATACCAGGTGCTGTTACAACACAGCCAGCATCAGTCGGTAATACGGCGCCCGCTGGAGAACTTTCAGCACACCACGTGTCGCCACGGCTATAAGAAACTTCATCACCAGCATTAATTGCGTAACCATCATCGCGCCACTCAGCACCAATAGCGATAGCAACTGAATCATATGAGCGCGTAAAATCAAGGTTTAGCGTTGTTTGGTTAGTCTCTAAACTACCGCTTTCAGCCGTTGTAGGGCTATCAGGACCATAACTTGCATTCACAGAAGCAATGTTTCTAAAGGCCAATTCATTTTGGCCGTAATTGATGCTGGCATCAAAGCCCCACTCACCAAGTTCAGTTTTAAAACCAACCGCTAGCGAAACATCTTCTGTCTCTGTCCCAAGCTCTGGTGTAATACCTTCTGGATAGATATTTGACCAAACGCGGTCATCAGCAGCACCACGATAGAAACCACGAGAAGCGCCTTCTTTCTTCGTTACGCCACCAAAAGCATAAAGCTCACCATCACCAACTGGCAATGCTAAGTTTGCCCACAATGAGGTGCTCTCTACTGCACCTTCACCAACTAATAACAGTTGACGTGGCTCAGTGATTGACCCGAACCACGTTGTTTCATTCGCGCGGTTCATTTCATCTGCATCTTTAAATTCAAAAGTAACATTTAAGCTACCTTCATCACCAACAGCCATGCCATAGTTAGCCGCGAAATCGACTGTATCACCATCACCTTCAGAGGTCGTTCTAAACTGCGTTGAAACACTACCACCTTCGCTAGATTTTAATACGATGTTGATAACACCCGCGATTGCATCACTACCGTATTGTGCTGCAGCACCATCTCTAAGGATTTCTACACGACTGATAGCGCTTAATGGAATTGCACTTAAATCTGTACCAGCATTGCCGCGACCAACGTTTTGTTGAACCGCAACAAGTGCTTGTTGATGACGACGTTTACCGTTGATAAGTACTAACACTTGATCAGCACCCAGTCCGCGTAGCGTTGCTGGACGCATCAAATCCTGACCGTCAGAAGTTGTCGTGTTGTTCATGTTAAAAGATGGCGCAACTTTACGTAGCATATCCATCGTATTAACCGCTCCAGAGTTTTGAATTGTTTCTGAAGAAATAATATCAACTGGCGCAGCACTCGCTGTATCTGTACGTGAATTTACACGTGAACCAATTGTGGTGATAACTTCAACATCTTTGGCTTTCGCCTGTTGTTCTTGGGCATTTACAACCGCAGCTGACTGTAAACAAATCATTCCAACACAAGTGGCAACAACCGTCTTCTTGGTTACCAAAGTGTTAATACTTTTCTTAATACTCATACAAATACTATTCTCACAGGGCCTTAGACCATACTTCAAAATAAATAATTTAACATTTCATGTGCAAGCAAATTACCATAGGTGTAATCATTTGTTAACAGCATTTGTATTGTTTTTTTATAATAAAAGAAAGCACAGCAACAAACTGATATTTTAAACTTAAAAATCATAGAGATAAAAAGATAAGCAAGAACAACAAATCGAACAAATTAACACCAATCAACAGGATTAAATGCAAGTAACGACGATTAAAGTATAATTTTTATACCAATTGTAAAGGTTGAGTATTGTGGGGGAATTAGCGCCAGATCACAATCTGGAGAGTTTGTTCTATTTTGAGTTTGTTCTATTTCGAAGGAGTAAATAAAGAAAAGGCGATTGATTGACTGCCGGGATCAAAACAACGCCCTTTTAACTACGTTTAATGAATTAAAATGACTACCGGCGAATTGGCTTTAAAAAATAAAGTAACTCATGATAATTGCATCTTCATGGCCACTTGCGGTTGGGTAATAATTGCGGCGTACATCGACTTCATTAAAGTCCAAGCGCTGATAAAGCGTTCTTGCGCCGATATTCGACTCACGTACTTCAAGCCAACAGCTCATCGCTCCCTTCTCTTTGGCCGCAGCGATATAATGTTCAAGGAGCATTTTGCCAAGGCCTTTACCTTGAAAATCCGGTGCAACACATATTTCTATCAGCGATGACTCATCAGCAACAAACTCGCCAATATAAAAGCCTGCAACTTGTCCATCAACTATCATTTGCGCATTAAAATAGCGTTTGCTAAAACAGGATAACATGATAGAACGGGACATCGGGTGGGATTGCGCAGTTTGTTCAATGGCAAATACGCTTTCTATATCTTCCTTATCAATCAACGCAAAAGAAATATTCACGACTGACTTACCATCAACTGCCATAACTGCTTCTTCAACTTAGGATCTGACAACACCACATTTAGCGGTGGCAGTTCAAGTTTACCATCGTTTATTACGGCTTCATTGAGTCCATTCACCACCTGCCAGTCAAAAGATTGTTTTGTATTCTGCTGACAATAGTTAAGCATTAACTCCAGTTGAGCTAATAAAACAGGATCATGCTGCTTCACCGACTCTGCAACAGGGTTGCGCAGTTGCCACAATTTGATGCCCATAGATTCAAGACAATAGTGTTGTGTAGCTGAGAGATTTAGGCTCATGTTGGCAATCGTAATAATTTAAAGTATGGCTATGATAATACGCAAAAAGATAAAGCGCCAGAAAAGACAAAAGCCCGGTTACAAATTAATGTAACCGGGCTTTCAGAATATGTGGCAGGGGTGGAGAGACTCGAACTCCCAACCATCGGATTTGGAATCCGCTGCTCTACCAATTGGAGCCACACCCCTGCAGACGAGACGAATTATACATAACCCTTAGAGAAGGTAAAGCGCTTTTTATTTTTAATTATTCAAGCGTCTAGTTTTCAGACAAAGCGAGTTAAAAACAAGCGATTGAGCTAATTCCAGTAACTAAGCGACCTCTAATTCATCTTGAGTTTCAACTTCCTCAAGTGGTTCAGTTTCCTCAGTAGGCGGTGTAATAGTCAATAGCTGGGAAATTATGGTGAGGTTAGTATTGTAAAAAGCGCTATTAAAACCGCGAGTGCTTTTAGGTAATTGCTCAACAAAGCCATCTATTTTATCAATTGCACAAGAGTCTTCACCACTGCGCGCGAAATCTTCCTGTAATGCCGAAAAAAGTCGGCTTAATTTATCAAGGTTGTAGGTAAGCCCTGACACCGTTGATTCATTGATCGCTTGGTAAACAAAATAATTATTACCGATCATTATTAGCTTACTACGAACCTCTACAGGCAAATTCAATTCTTCAACCAATCTAGCCACATCAACTTTATAACGCGACTTCACCGTATTGAGTTGCTCAAGCAAGGCTGCTTTTTGCTGTTTTACTTTGTTCTTATTTTGATTATCTACATAAAGAAAAATGACGATTAACACAGCCAACATCAATACCGCTGTGATTATTGTTCCACTTAACATCTAAAATTATCCAACTGATTTTAACGCTGGAGAATTTAGCAATTATTTTGCTCTTATACAATGCTATAGTCTGTCATAACTTAAGATACCCGATAACACCTGACAGCGATCAACAATGAATCAACTAGATAACAAGGCACATTGCCCTTTTTGCCATGGCGAAAATGATTGCAGGTTGCAACAAAGTCAAGGGACAAGCACTAACGCCTGTTGGTGCCAAAGTCTTGCCATACCACAAGGTTTAATTGACTTGCTGCCAAATAAAGATATTGATGCGCGCTGCATATGCAAGCAATGTATATTACGTTACGCACAAAACGATGTGGCCTTTGTCAATCAATTACGCCGCCGTTGATCTTAAATGCTTAAGTTATCGACTACACACTAAATCAGTCACGATCACACGTTTTTCTCTATGCTTGCTTAATATCTTGTGAATCGTATCAGTGCTGTATCTAAAGGAAAAATAACTCATGTTTTCTCATGGTATCTCAAGCCGGGCAACTCGGACTATGGTGGCATAATTAACTAAGCGATCGCCAGCGTAAGAGGATGAACAATAATCGTATACAAAATGCAGAATACTGTTCACGTTGTTGGCTTTTTTTCTTTATAATATTCCTTTACCTCACGACCTTGGGCGGACTTGTGAAAAACACTTTAATCTCACTTATCTCCTTATTCACCAGTTGTTTTATTCTATTTTTTGCCAATGGCTTAATTAATGTCTTGTTACCTGTGCGTATGGGACTTGATCAGGTTAATACTGACACCATAGGATTAGTCTTATCGTTATATTTCGTCGGGATGCTACTTGGCGCTATCTATAGCAAAAATTTAATTAAGAAGTCCGGCCATATTCGAATGTTTGCTGGCTGTGTAGCCCTTAGTGCGGTGAGTATTTTAATCTGTAGTCTATATACTGACCCCGTGCTCTGGGGAGCAATGCGGATTTTACTGGGCTTTTGTAATGCCTGTGCCTTTACAGCAATGGAAAGCTGGCTTAGTGACTCAGCCACCAAAGAGAACCGTGGTAAGTTATTATCGGTTTACCATGGAACCGCGCTTTTTGGCCTGTTCACAGGCCAATTCTTAATGAATGCGGCAGACCCGAGCACCAGCATACTCTTTGTGCTATCAGGTATATTTTTATGCATGGCAGTTATCCCAGTGTCGCTTAGTCGCCATAAGGGGCCCATTGTCGAAGACGTCAGCGCGATATCGATGTTTAAACTGGCTAGTGTATCACCGCTTGGGGTAGCCACTTGTATTATCGGCAGCGGCGCTTATGCCTCGATGTTTAACTTACTGCCAATCTTTGCCAAAGAATATAATATCGTTGAGTTCGAGTTATCTGTTTATATGGGCGTTGCTATCCTAGGCGCCTTTCTTATGCAGTTTCCAGTGGGTTATCTCTCTGATAAATTTGATCGCCGAACGGTACTACTTGGCATGCTTGGCTTATCTATTGCTGTTGGCTTAAGCGTGCCTGCTGTTGCGAGCCAAGGCTTAGGTTGGCCACTGATACTAGCGACTATGCTAACGGGGGGAATTTTAGCTTGTTTATACCCTGTAAGTGTTTCTGAGACCCTTGATAAGCTCAAACAAAATGAAATGGTTGGGGCAATGGGCACCATGATTCTCATCGGTGCCATCGGCGGCGTTATCGGGCCATACTCAGGCTCGTTATTAATGAAAGTCTTTGGTAGTAGCGCACTATTTTACTTTATTGTTACAGCTGAGGTTGCACTTGCTTCCTTTGTTGTTTATCGCATGAGCGTGCGAAAAGCGCTGCCTGTAGAAGAGCAAGAAAGTTACGTAATGCAAACGGCGATGACCGCTGTTGCACCTGAACTGGATCCACGAACACAATATCAAGAGCCTAAGTACGCCTTATCGGGTCAAGCTAAAACCGCCCAAGACTTAGCACAATTAGACCCCTCTGCCGCTGTAAAAATGGCCCGTGCTGTTGCCATTGATGATCCGCAAAAAGGCGTTGAAGTCGCAACAGCTGTTGCGAGTGTAGAGGGCATCGACGTACTGCGCCTATATGAAGTGATGAAAGAGGCTGCGCCTTTTGATATGCCTAAAATAACCCAAGCTATTGTCACAACAAAACCTGACCTTGCCTATGAGCTAGTATCAAAGTTGGCTCAATGGTATCCAACACAGGTGGTATCTGTTGCTCAAGATATTAGCGAATCGATGCCAGAGCTTCGCAAGGAGATGGCGCGAGTTGCCGTAGAGTCTGCTCCCGAAAATGCAACACAAGTAGCAGAGTACTACGCCCAAATATTAAGTGAAGAACAAGAAGCCGCGCGCCCTGCCGATAGGGGAGATGAAACCACTGATCAAGAAGTTGTTGAAATCGCTTCGCAAATTATGGAAAGTGCACCGCAGCAAGCACTTGATATCGCTGTGGCTATCGCCGATGCCGCGCCTGAAAACATTGTTGAAATTGCGGCTGGTGCAGCTGAGATTATCCACCAGCAGGAGGAATCGGGCGCTGTCGATCTTGTTGCCGAGCAGACACAATCAGAAAATGATTTAGCGGTTGAGCTAGCACAACGCCTAAGTGAAGTCTCGCCACAAGATACGGCAGAAGTAGCGGGTGCTATTGTTGATGCGATTCCAGAGGCCGCCTCAAAGGTCGTCGACGCTATTTCAAAGGGCGATAACTCAAAAGAAGGTGAATGGGTCGACTTAATCGACCAGCCACCTAAGGGGTAGTTGCTAATACCAATTGCATTAATAAAGTGGCCTATTTTGTAGTGTTGACAAACGGATTAGAGCACAGGTTTATAGTTCCTGACTAAACCTAAGTGCCTACATCCATGTAGGCAAGGCATTTATTTACGTATGTAGTTATTTTACATAGAAAATAAATAACGTAGCTATCATTCATTTAGCACATGAAAAATGATCATTTAATTTGTGCAATTGGTATAAATACTTGCGCCAGCGCTGGTCAAAGTCACTCATCTGACGATGCCTCTTCGAGTGCTGGTGCGCCTTTATATCGGCGCTACTCTGCATAGGGCCCACACGGCACATTGCGCAATACTGCTCAGATTGCTCTAGATAGTCAGGCATATGCAATTGGCTGGCTAACGGCGCGTGCTCTTTGTCACTGTAATAATAACTAATACCCGATGTTTGCTTGACAAACTTATCACGATCAACATTGCGAATTTTATAATTAGGGAAGTCACTACTATCAAAAGCTGACTGGCCAAGATATGTCATGGTTGAGCCGATATTAAGTGACTGCTCAATATCCCATTGTCGATAAGGTTTTACATCTTTTGAGGTAATAATGGCGAGTCGCTCACCATTAGGATCTAAAAAATATTGCTGAGCATGCTTTAAATACAAATACAGTAGTCGACGGTTTCTTAGGTTTGCATCCCCTAACTGCTTAGCGCGCTGATAATGCTCCTCGGATGCATCATTGGGGATAAGCGGAAACTGAAATATCACTACATCAAAACTGCTTGTTGTTAACCCTTGCCAGGTCTCTGACGCTGTCACATCAAAGCCACATAAAATGGCTATATCATTTGCTTTTAGTTGCTGGTAGTTAGTTAAACCATATTTCGCTTCAATGGTGTCAATTGAATCAAACACCGTTGCGCACAACGACTTGGGCTGATAATGCTGATGCAGCGCTTGCGAAAATGACAGGTCACCATCACCAATAGTTAAAATACGTAACCCGCTGCTAAGGTGCATTTTCATCATCCAGCAGCTGCTCAGCCCATTGTTTTACTTGCACAAAAGGGTATTGCTCCAAACGAGCAAACCCACTAACACTTCTGGCTCTAATTCGCGTAAACAAAGGCGTGTGTAAACCACACAAGAACCGGCTTAGGGTGACCGCACTTGGCGCGCTTCCGGTTTTCTCCTTTACATGTTGGTATATTGGCGAACTAATTTGTTTGAATTGCTCTTGGCTAATGGGGGGCGACTTATCAGGTTCGGGCATTTGTGCAACGTGGCCACTGCACACGCTACAATGACCACAAGGCTGGGTTAACGAATGATCAGAAAAATAACCGGCGAGTATTTGCGATAAACACTGGCTACTGGCAAAAAAATCAACCAGGTGATGAATACGCCCTATTTCGCTGTGCTCTTTGGCGCTAAATTTTTCACTAAGTTCTTTGGTCAACTGCGCGGTATCAATATCAGGCATCAATACGTCAAATACTTGAGTCATTTGCTTGGTTTGCAATTCAATGGCTTGATGCTGTTCTAAATAATCTAATGCAGCAATCACCCGTGGGCGCGCTACCTTATAGTCATTCGCCAACTTATCAAAGTCTAACGTCGACCAAATTTTAGCATGGGATGAACTATTAAAAATCGCTTGGATAAATGCAGCTCTCTCGCCACTGAATTTAGCGCTAATCTCTTGCTGGGGCAGTAATAATTTATATTTGTATTCTGCAAAATAACTGTAACGGGGTTTTATTACGCCAAGCAATTCTAAATAAACCAGCAGCGTTTTTAACGTAAGCGAACGGATATTAGCCTGGGTTGATAAACTCGTCTCTAATATTTCCCATTGCCCTTGAGCCTGCTTAATCTCGTTAAGGATATACGCAATTGAGCTGGCCTCCGGTGTATCACCATAAACAAAATTCTCCAGCACACTGAGATTGTCTTTATTGGCTAACACTAAACAATCTGCTGCTTGGCCATCACGCCCGGCACGGCCTATTTCCTGGGCATAATTTTCTATTGATTTAGGCATATCATAGTGGGCAACAAAACGAATATCACTTTTATCAATTCCCATACCAAAGGCAATAGTAGCAACGATAATTTGTCCCTGGCTACGCATAAACTTATCAACAATATCGGTGCGCAATTGATGTTCAAGGCCAGCATGATAAGCCACGGCATCAAACCCTTGCTGTTGTAACGCAAGAGCGACTTCCTCTGCAGTTTTTTGCAAGGTGACATAGACAATGCCACTTTGCCCATTTTTAGCGCTAAGCCATGTTTGAAGCGTTGCTAGTTTATCCTGACCTTTAACACCTGCGACACCTAAATAGAGATTTGGCCGGTAAAAGCCAGTTAGCGTGATATGCTCTGGGGCGATTGAGAACTTATCGCCCATATCCTTCACTACATTACTGGTTGCCGTTGCAGTTAGTAATAGCGTTTGGGTGATATTAAATTGTCGCTGGTAGAATGGCAGCTTTAGATAATCAGGGCGAAAATTGTGCCCCCACTCAGAAATACAGTGCGCTTCGTCAACAACCAACAATGATATATTTATCGTTGATAGAAACTGGCGGAAACGCTCATTATTAAGCCGCTCTACTGAGATCATTAATACTTTAATCACACCATCACGAACTTGTTGCATGATATCACTGGCTTGCTCGCGTGATTGGGTTGAGTCGATGCTAGCCGCCTTAATACCTTTGCTATGGAGAAAGGTAAGCTGATCTTGCATTAGTGCAAGCAACGGGGAAACAACAAGTGTTAGATTGGGCAATTGCGTTGCTGGAAATTGATAACATAATGATTTGCCCGAACCAGTGGGAAATATGGCCGCCGCATTGTAGCCTTCGCTCAAGTGAGTAACGACTTCCTTTTGCCCGGTTCTAAACGAAGAAAAACCAAAAATTTGTTGTAGCAGGTGTTCCATTAGGGTTCCCCAACGAGATTAGTAGCGGAACGGGCGCTAAAACCAACCACTGTCTAAATCATCTTTACATCGAGCATACTGCGCGGCATAGCGCTTCGATCGGCTTTCTACCTTGCGAGCAACTTTCTTTAACCACGCCTTTTTATTATATGACTTACGTTTATAGCCCCCCCAGCCTTCATGGTAATTGAGGTACTGAGCATAGGCATTCCATTTCGATACGCCATTAACCTTTTGGGTTTTATAGATAAACCACCCCATAAAGTCCATCGCATCTTCAAAATCATTACGATCACCCCAGCTATTTCCTGTTTCCTTAACGTAATCTTCCCATGTCATGGTTTTAGCTTGTGCATAGCCATAAGCACTACTCGCACGGCCGTAAGGAATAAAGCCAAGGAAATAGCGCATTGGTGGCCGAGCTTCAGCTTTAAATGAGCTTTCTTGATACATCATCGCGATAGGAACATGTACAGGTACGCCCCATTTTGATTTAGCATCTAGTGCTGCTTCATGCCAATCTTCATGTTCACCAAAGATGGCACAAATATTTTCAGGGTTTGCTGGCGGCGCGGTCGCACATCCCCCTAAAAACAACATGACAGCAAGTAATATCCCACGCTTAAAGTAGCAATCCATCGGCTTAAGCCTTAGCAAAGTACTGGGCTAAATACTCGTCAATAGAGACAGTATCAGCTTGTTCAATTTGCGCTTGCTCAGCTAATGAGTCCGCGGCTTGCTGTTCTAATTCACCGTACGAAATCACTTGATAATCATTTTGCGATAATTGCTGTTTAAATTTTACTGCTTGTGCGATACCAAATGGGGTGTTGTCTGTCCCCTGCTCTTTTAGCATTGCCATCAATTTACCTGAGTAGGTTTGCTGAGGGTCGTTAACCATGGGACGTAACTCATCCAAGCAGTCCTGATACGCGCGACCGCCATTGTGGTGATCGAAAAGCTGTGCGATGGCTTCAAGCGCATCAAAAAGTCGTGCCATCCAATCGGTTAATGACACTTCACCGTCATCTTCTTGTAGCATGAGACTAGGCTCACGCCCCGATAAGATAACCGCATTTAGGTTAGACACTTTCTGCTGGCGTTGCTCTTGTGTCATCGGCACATCCTGCCATAGCAAACAATGCATCAAAAACATGTCTAAAAAGCGGATTTGGCTTTTGGCAATACCAATATCGACAAACGGGTTCACATCAAGTGAGCGCACTTCAATATATTCAACGCCGCCTTGAGCTAACGCTTCAGATGGTTTTTGACCAGACCTTGCAACACGCTTAGGGCGAATAGGAGCGTATAACTCATTTTCTATTTGCAGCACGTTAGTGTTTAGTTGGCTATAAACACCATCATTTTTCACGCCAATTTCCGCAAACTTAATCGATGGTGTAGCGATTGCCTGGTTTACTGAGTCGATGTAATTATCAATATTGTTATAGCAAATCGATAAATTGTCTTGCTCGCTATTGGTATAACCTAAGTCGCTCAAGCGTAAACTTGTACCATAGGGCAAATAGTAGGTACCCTTGCCCATTTTCTCAAAATCATAGGGCATATCATTTTGTAGAAATGAACCGCACAACGCAGGAGAGGCGCCAAACATGTAAGGGATAACCCAGCCAAGACGGTGAAAATTTCGAATTAACGAGAAGTAGCGCTCTGAGCGAAAGTCTTTAACAGAATCATCATTGTTATAAAAAGCCTGCAGTTGCGGCCATGCATCGTCGCCCAATGAAAAATTGAAATGTAAACCAGAGATGATTTGCATTAGGCTACCATAACGATTGCGCAGCCCTTCTCGATAGATTGTTTTCATGGTGCCAACATTGGAACTACCGTATTGAGCAATCTCAATGTCATCCTCAGCAGCAATCACACAGGGCATACTCATTGGCCACAGCAATTCATTGTCTAGCTTATCAAGGGTAAAGCTGTGAACATCGCGCAGGTAGCCAACCAACTCATCTATATCTTTGGAAACCGGTGTAATAAACTCTAACAGCGACTCGGCGTAATCGGTCGTTATTGAAGCATGCGTTAGTGCAGCGCCTAACGCTTTAGAATGGGGTTCATTAGAAAGTTTTCCGGCCTGATCAATACGTAGCGCTTCGCGCTCTATACCTCGTTGAATCTGTGTAAATACCGGTGCGTACTGTTCTTTTTGTAGCTCTGCAATTTTGTTTTTATAACAATTAATCAAAATGCTCTCTCTAATTTTTTGTGCCTTGTTCTAATTATCAAGACACCTAATTTCAATAAAATCGACTTTAACACCCGATATCGTTAGCAACAAGCGACAATTCGTAACCAAAAACTACCAACTCAGGTACAGCCAGGCAACAACGATATATCGAATCGTTTTTCCCAAGAATATCAGCACTGAACTAATAAAAATTGGTAGCTTAAGGTAGCCAGCTATCACACATAAAACATCACCTATCAAGGGCAGCCAACTAAACAATAATGCAAAAACGCCATAGCGCTCAATCAATCTGTTTGCTGCACTATGGCGGCGCTGCGGCCTGAATTTAACTCGTCCTAAATAGCCTAAACCATAGCTACTTAACGACCCAAGCCCATTGCCCAGACTAGCGACAATCACCAGCGCAACCAATTGGGTAGGATGTTGCTCAAGCAAATAAACAAGTAATGCTTCAGACCCGCCCGGCAGTAATGTAGCAGCCAAGAAACAACTAACAAATAAACTTAGTAATACCACAAGCCCGCTCGATTAATCGTTAAATTCAAGAACAACCTTGCCTTTAATCTCACCTGTTTCTAGCTGCTGATGCGCAAGAGCCGCCAGCTTAAAGTTCATATACTTAGCTATATTGAGTTTAAGTTTGCCATTTTCAACCATAGCGACCAAGTTTCTTAATATTTCTACGTTGGGCGAAATAAGCATCCCTTGGGCCTGCGCTCCTTTTGCCACAGCCGCATCATTAACCGCTTGCGCTGTGATTGTTGGCACAGTCACCAGGCGCTTAACCACATTGACTCGTTTTAGCTGTGCCAGAGCCTGGTCACCGCCGATGAGATCAAACCAAAGGTCGACCTCATCTAGGCGATTAAATTCATCGAGGTTGTTATAATCAATCAACTTCACATTACCTAGCTTTGTAAGCAGTGGATGGTCTTTACAATTTGCAACAGCGATAACATTGGCACCGGCATCAAGTGCCAATTGCACCGCAAGGTAACCAACCGCGCCAGCGGCACCACTAATAAGCACAGTTTCATTTGCCTGCAGCTGTCCAAATTCAAATAACCCTTGAGCTGCTGTCAGCCCAGCAACAGGCAACGCACTGATTTCATTTGCTTGATTAGCTTCCACTTTAACCGCGTCCTCACCATGTGCCACAACATACTCACCGTATGCACCTGCTTGCAGCGGAAAGCCGACGGCGGCTACCACTTTATCACCAACAGTAAAGGGGCTGTTCTCATCGACAACGCCCACCACTTCACCAAAGCAATCATAACCCAGAACAAATGGAAGATTGTTTTCGTTCTGCGCGGCAGCCCAACCAAGACCAGCACGTGTTTTATAGTCAATTGGGTTAATCGAGGCTGCCAACGTTTTTATTAGGATTTCCCCCGAGCTAATAGTGGGCATATCAAGGGTTATTTGTTGCAAGACTTCAGGCGCGCCAAATCGGGTTACAGCCATCGCCTTGAATTGAGCCGGAAGGTTATTTTGCGACATAAAGCTTTGCCTCTTAAATACATTTTGATAAAGTTTATTTAATTCTACGCCATGATTAACCGTTTATGATAACAAAATTATTTTTATTACCGATTATCCTTTGTTTTTTATGGGGCGCTTACCTGAAAAATAACGGTTGGAGCTTACATCAAGGAAAGAAAGGTTTTTATTATATTTTAGGCTTAAGTGGTGTGATCATCGGTTATTTAAGTTTAATGCTTTGGCTCACCTAGGCCATTCTTAAGTAATCAACATAGTCCCCTAAATAAAAAGGCTTCCCAATGGAAGCCTTTTTTGATCATAATTTATCGACCTATTGTTTTGGCCTAACCGCCAACGATAGCCAATAAAATACCGGCGGCAACTGCAGAGCCTAGTACGCCCGCCACATTGGGTCCCATTGCATGCATCAATAAGAAGTTATGTGGGTTAGCCTCTAAACCAACCTTATTTGCAACACGGGCAGCCATTGGTACAGCTGATACCCCCGCAGCACCAACTAATGGGTTTATTGGTGTCTTCGAGAAACGTCCCATAACTTTTGCCATCATTACCCCAGAAGCGGTACCGATACTAAACGCCACGGCGCCTAGTAGCAGGATGCCAATCGTTTCTATGGTTAAAAACTTTTCAGCTGATAACTTGGAACCAACCGCCAAACCAAGGAATATCGTTACAATATTAATCAATTCGTTTTGCGCCGTACTGCTTAAACGGTCAACAACACCACACTCACGCATCAAATTACCTAAACAGAACATACCAACAAGAGGTGTTGCCGCAGGCAAGAACAGAACCGTTGCAAACAATACTGCCAGTGGAAAGAAAACTTTCTCTTTCTTAGAAACTGGACGTAGTTGTTCCATCACGATCTCACGTTCTTTCACGCTAGTTAGTGCTTTCATAATCGGCGGCTGAATAATTGGTACCAGCGCCATGTATGAGTATGCAGCAACCGCAATAGCGCCTAATAACTCAGGTGCAAGCTTCGATGCTAGGAATATTGCTGTTGGGCCATCAGCGCCACCGATGATCGCGATAGCAGAAGCATCAGCTAGGCTGAATTCAAAGCCCGGTACAAGGTTAAGCGCAATAGCACCGAACAATGTAGCAAAGATACCAAATTGTGCTGATGCACCTAAAAATAGCATCTTAGGATTCGCAATCAATGCCCCGAAATCAGTCATTGCACCAACACCCATAAAGATAAGCAATGGGAATACACCAGTCTCGATACCAACATGATATACATACCAAAGCATACCGCCTTCATCGGTAAATCCTGCCATTGGGATGTTAGCCAAAACACAACCAAAACCTATAGGTAGTAACAATAACGGTTCATAGCCGCGTACAATAGCTAAGTATAACAACAATGCACCAACAGCCATCATCACTACCTGACCAACTTCAAAGTTAGCTAGTCCGGTATCATTCCAAAGTTTTAATAAACCTTCCATTACAACCTCTTAACCAACTGTTAATAGCGTGTCGCCAACTTGAACAGCGTCACCTTCTTTAGTCAATACTTGAGCAACCGTGCCACCATTTACAGCGCGAACTTCAGTTTCCATCTTCATTGCTTCTAAAATAACGACAACTTCGCCGGCAACAACTTGCTGTCCAGGTTGCACAAGTACTTTAAAGATATTTCCAGCAAGCGGTGCTACCAATGACTCGCCACCTGAGGCAACAGGTGCAGGAGCAGCAGCGGCTGGAGCTGCTGAAGCGGCAGCAGGACTAATATCAGTTAACTCGCCGCCAGCACCAACTTCCACTTGGTAAACTTGACCATTAACACGTACGCTATAGCTTTCAGCGCCACCCGATGCAGGTGCCGCAGCGGGTGCTACTGGCGCAGCAACCTCGTCTTTAGGGTGAGGTTCAAACGCATCAGGGTTGTTGCGGTTTTCTAAGAATTTTAAGCCAATTTGTGGGAATAGTGCGTAAGTTAACACATCGTCCTCAACATTCTCGCTCAGCTCAATATTCTTTTCTTGAGCAAGTGTAATTAACTCATCTTTTAGCTTATCGAATTCATCGTCAATCAAATCAGCTGGGCGACAGGTGATTTCCTCTGCACCATCTAATACGCGAGCTTGCAGCTCTGCATTTTTGGCCGCAGCAGTTGAACCATACTCACCTTTTAGTACACCAGCAGTTTCTTTGGTGATGCTCTTATAGCGTTCGCCTGTTAGTACGTTAAGTACAGCCTGGGTTCCAACAATTTGCGAGGTAGGTGTTACTAAGGGGATGTAACCAAGATCTTTACGTACTTTAGGGATCTCTAGCAACACTTCATCCATCTTATCGCCAGCACCTTGCTCTTTAAGCTGGTTTTCCATGTTAGTTAACATGCCACCTGGTACTTGTGCTAATAGAATACGAGCATCTACGCCGCGTAGGCTACCTTCAAATTTTGCATATTGTTTACGCACATCACGGAAATATGCAGCAATTTCTTCCAGTAGAACAAGATCTAATCCAGTATCGTATTCTGTGTCTTGTGTCATCGCTACTACTGTTTCAGTCGCTGTATGACCATAGGTAGAGCTCATTGAAGAACAGGCGGTATCGAGCATATCGATGCCAGCTTCAATGGATTTTTGATAAGTTGCCGTAGATAAGCCAGTTGTTGCGTGACATTGCATCGCAATTGGTAAGTCCACGGTGCTCTTAAGTGAAGTAATTAATTCATGCGCTTCAAATGGCTTCAATAGCCCCGCCATGTCTTTAATACATAAAGAATGCGCGCCCATGTCTTCCAGGCGTTTTGCCATATCAAGCCATGTCTGTAAGTTATGTACTGGACTCGTAGTGTAAGAGATTGTACCTTGCGCATGACCGCCAACATCAACTACTGATTTGATTGCAGTCTCTAAGTTACGAACGTCATTCATCGCGTCAAAAACACGGAATACATCAACCCCATTAGTGTGGGCACGTTCAACAAATTTCGATACTACATCATCAGCATAGTGACGATAGCCCAATAGATTTTGACCACGAAGTAGCATTTGTTGCGGTGTATTTGGCATCGCTTTTTTAAGTTCACGAATGCGAACCCATGGATCTTCTCCAAGGTAGCGAATACAAGAATCAAATGTAGCACCACCCCACGATTCTAATGACCAGAAGCCTACTTTATCGAGCTTATCAGCAATAGGTAACATGTCCTCAAGACGAAAACGTGTCGCTAGTAGAGATTGGTGGGCATCGCGTAATACAACATCCGTAAGACCAAGACGTTTAGACATAACAACTCCTAATATATAATTTTGCGCGACTAATCGCGTGATTTACGGTATTTGTGAACAGCAGCGCTGATGGCTGCTACAACATCAGGGCTAACCTGATCATTTACATTGTTTTGCTTTGCAGGCGCTGCCTTCGCTTCTTCTGGGCAATACTTAGCAATCGTGTTTATAACGATAACCAACAACCCAAGAAAGGCAAATACACACACCATACCTAGCAACATAATATTCGCAGCGGTACTTAGAGCTTCAAAAACATCCATAACTTTGACCTATTAATGACAAATTATCACTTGTTAAATTAAAACATGCGATTGAATTTTAACGCCCAAAAATAATTATTCAATCACTTTTTTTGCATCAATATTCAGTAAAGTGCTTACAGTGACCAAATTTAACAAAATAATCACGTTATAAACACGCTAACGACACATTTATACCTGTGCCCCTCGAAAGAATCAAGATAAATTGGTCAGACAACTTAACCACTTAAATTAACTAAACTGCAAAAAACTTCCAAACCAATAAAAAAGCAACAATTTCAACTAGATATAAAAGAAGCCAAAACAACAGCAGCTCAATAAATAACCAACCTCTTTACCAGCAAGTAAGAATTATCAGCCTCTCTCCGCTGAAGCGGCTTAACTAGAGCAAGGCACTGACAAGTTGACGCTTAGGTAAAGATATTTGCTAAAACACAAATATCCACCGAAATAACAGTTAGATAGAAACGCATCGAAAATAAGGTGAATACTGTCACCTTATTTCCGCCCCTCAACCTAACTAACGTCTACGTCAACTTTTACAGCCTTAAAAAAGCCTATAATCGAGAAAATATTTTTAATTAATTCCACTTTTAGTAAAAATAATGGATTAGCGTTGAGTTTCAATCCAACAAACAGACTATAAATACAACAAAATAGATTAACAAAATCAGGAATTTTCCCGTTAGATGGCGAGATACCTACGAGTAAATTCTAATATCTTGGAGCGTGATGCCTATAGCAATGGCTAAATGTAAAGAAATAGTGAGAATATTGCGGCTAAATTCAATGTATTAGCGTAGTTTGTTTAGTGAAAACTGAATTTTTATCCTAACTAGCTCCTGCATTTTTGCTTAACAATGCAATGCGCTAAAACGATTGGGTTAAGCATTAACTTGCTTGAATATTCGGTTGTATTCCTCGCAAGCCTGATTAACAGCAATTGACCAGGGCTAGTAATCTACTGTGCCAAGGGAGCCCCCCAATTAAAGGAAGAAGCAACAATAGCGGCCCATACCATTTGTATTAAATATGAGGTCTTACTGTGCTATAGGCAAACAAACTAAGCAAAGCACCCGGTTGACTAATAGCTAGCTATTAAGAATGAAAGCAACGCCGTCGCAAGCAAAACGTAGATAAGGGGCGCTAGTAGAACACGCTAGCCTTATGCTTGAGTTTAATTAGCACTAGTAGAAAGTTAATTTAAATGCACGCGGGGTGCGACAAAGCTAATAGGAGGCAGTTATACAAATTTGATTAATACCAATTCCACTAAATAACTAACCACCTGTACTAGTTAAAATAAACAATACCTGCGTTGCTCTCAATCCCAATAGCTAGCTATTGGTCAATCGAGCGCCTTGTTCTAATTTATTCTACCTAAGTACAGCAAGACCACTTAATTAATAGAATTGGTATAAGTGATCAGCCACTCAGCAGGAGCACACATAGATAGTGAACTTAATAAAAAATATTAATCAATGGAATAGGTATAGATTTAGTATGGTTAAGGCAGTGAGATTTTGAATATCAATAATTTGGAGATTGTAAAACTGGGAATTTTAATTGAAAAGATAGGGAAGTAAAACAAGAGAAAAAATGGCGCGCATGGAAGGAGTCGAACCTCCGACCGCCTGGTTCGTAGCCAGGTACTCTATCCAGCTGAGCTACA
>CAKZQF010000074.1 GCA_937139475.1 uncultured Gammaproteobacteria bacterium
TTCTATACCTTGCATACTGGTTCCTTAATGGGCTTAACAATATCTAAAATAGACATTACGACCATCCAAATGATCCCAAAGTAAAATAAGTAAGTGCTCCAGTCGTATTGCCATAAAGGATAAAGGGTCAGCAATACTGCAATTGGGCCAATGACACTTAAAACGCCTCTCAATGAATCTCGATGTTGATACCAATTATAGAAATTAACTAACAACGCTAGTGAAGCAAATAATGGCAATAAGGTGTTCACCGCTATCCCTTCAAAATGTGAAAGAAAAACTAACCCAAGAGCGGATGCCAATGAGCCGAGCGCAGGAAAACATGCTGTGCAGCTAAGGGCGGCTAGCCAAACGCCACCTGAACCTACTTTATCTAGAATTTTATTGATCATAACTATCTACCTCAATTTTTAAGGTAGTATAAACTCCGTACATAAGTACGGGGTCAATAGCTATTTAAGTGAATTTATTACTGGGCAGGATTGAGGATCTTGATTGGCCTTGCAAGAATCTGTCATATCTTGAATTACTTTCTCTAACCGCTGTAAATCAGCAATTTTATTACGAATGAGATTAAGCTTTTGCAACCCCATCGACTCAATATCAGCGCAACTGTTACTTAGTGACATAAGCGATTCAATTTCTTTCAGCGTAAACCCTAATGCTTTAGCTTTCAGAATAAATTTGAGTTGACTGGTAAGGGCATCGCCATACATTCGGTAACCAGACTCTGGTTTTAAAGGCTGCTCTATCAGACCTTGGCGCTCATAGAAACGGATTGTTTCAATGCTAATGTTAAGTTCTTTAGCAAGTTTACCTATGGTTTTCATTTACATACTCTTCAATCAACAAGTGCCATTATAGCAATATTCAAAATTGACCTTAAAGTAGAAGAAATAATTCTCTCAATTATTACTTTATCTATTGGATGTTATCGGTCACGGTTTTGTAATTGCTAACCGTGACGATTAATATTCAGTATACTAACGTACTTCATCAGTACGATGCGCAGCATGTAATAGGTTTCTTATGTCCTCTGTGTCAATGTTCTCATCCACTAATGCTTGTTGCAGAAGTACACTTACTTCGTGAGATGGAGACAAGTTTTCGAGCGTCATATTTGCTAAAGCTTGCTTGAGTGTGTGTGGATTTTTTATTTTCACTGATTAAAGCCTTACGCTTGCGTATTTAAAGAAATTCCATAATTACGGTTGAGGTCGATTATAGATTTTGTTTGCTGCCAAGTAGTAACCTTTCAACGGTTACTATTTTGTACCCCTTTGTAAAGTAATCACTCATAGGTTACTTTCTCAAAAACTCAATCGTAAGCACTACGTCTTAGCATTTGCTGAACTGGAGAGTCCATGCCCCTCATTCTATACTATAACCATTCAGGGCAACTATAGAGATTTACGATGAATAAGAAACTTGAACTTAAGTATCCGTCACTTAGTGACGTTCTCGAATCATTAGAAGTTGAAACTACTAGCTTTGATCATGTAATTCAGAAAGACAACGAATTTGATGATGACCAAGAATATACATTTGATACTCATCCGTTTTATTCGTCAGTTGGTGATCTAAGCGAACTTGAGATCCCCGATACAGATATTTACTAGTTATATGTTATCAATACCTATATTTAGCTCGAATAGAGCTTACTTAATTAGCGAGTTTAACTCAGGATAAATTGGTTGGTTTTTAGACTTATAATGGCTAGTTTGTTTACTTAAAACTTGACCTGAATAATATGTATGTAATAAAATGTATCTATTGTATTCAGGTATATGCATTGAATTTGTTGGTCTTAAGTGTTATTTGTTAAATTATAGATACGATTGTGGTGTTTTCTTCCGAAAGGCGGATGGCCAATATCATGGGCAAGCCCAAGTGTCTCAATTAATATTTCATCGAAGCCTAAAAACGCCAATTGTGGGTTTTTAACCCGTAGCTGGCTAACAATGCCAGCGCCAATTTGCGCAACTTCCAATGAATGAGTAAGCCGCGTGCGATAGAAGTCACTTTGACCGATACCTACAACTTGTGTCTTGGCCTGTAGTCGCCTAAAGGCGGCAGAATGAAGAATACGGGCACGATCACGCTGAAATAAACTGCGATGATCGTCGCTGCGGTGTTTTACCTCTTCGCCTTTGCGGTCAAGCCAAGCCGAGGTTTGTAAGTTAGCCGATTCTTCATTCATAAAACATCCTGTGTTTTGCCACAAACTATTGCTTGTAAGTTTCCATAAAGCGTCCAAAGCGCTCGATAGCTGCCGTCAAATCCTGTGTATGTGGCAGGGTTACAATGCGTAAGTGGTCTGGCTCAGGCCAATTAAATGCCGTGCCGTGTACTAATAAAATCTTTTCTTTCTTTAGCAGGTCAAAGACTAATTGTTGATCACTTTTGATATTAAATTTCTTGACGTCGATTTTAGGGAACATATACATTGCCCCCTTTGGTTTGACGCAGCTCACCCCGTCAATACTATTTAACGCATCATAGGCTGCGTTACGCTGCTCTAGTAAACGGCCACCGGGTAAGATAAGTTCGTTAATACTTTGATAGCCACCAAGTGCGGTTTGAATAGCATGTTGGCAGGGCACATTGGCACATAAACGCATTGAAGCAAGCATGTTTAGCCCGTTGATATAGCCCGTGGCTTTATGTTTTGCCCCTGAGATAACCATCCAGCCCGCGCGGAACCCTGCGATACGATACGCTTTAGATAAACCATTAAAAGTACAAACAACCAGGTCTTCACAAAGAGAGGCGGTATGAACATGTTGCGCCTCATCGTATAAGATTTTGTCATAAATCTCGTCAGAGAAAACCAGCAATTTATTTTCTCGAGCAATTTGTAGTAAGCCAAGCAAAATTTCTTGTGAATATACCGAACCCGTTGGATTATTTGGATTGATGATCACAATGGCTTTGGTATTTTTAGTGACTTTGGCACGAATATCATCAAGATCTGGGAACCAGTCGCTCTGTTCATCACAGCGATAATGTACGGCCTTACCACCGGCCAGGTTCACCGAAGCAGTCCACAATGGGTAGTCAGGTGCTGGAACTAATACTTCGTCACCGTTATTAAGCAAGGCCATGGTTGCTATTTGAATTAATTCAGAAACCCCGTTGCCGATATAAATATCTTCAACGTCAAGGTGTGGAATGATTTCCTGATAATGGTGGAATACCGCTTTACGCGCAGAAAATAACCCTTTGGATTCACAATAGCCTTGGGCAGTTGGCAGATTGTAAATAACATCACGAACAATTTCATCTGGGGCTTCAAAACCAAATGGGGCAGGGTTACCAATATTTAGTTTTAAAATACGGTGACCTTCTTCTTCTAGTCGCTGCGCTTCTTCATGCACTGGACCTCGAATGTCATAACAGACGTTATGTAGTTTGTTCGATTTGTTAAACACCTGAAACCTCGTTGGTGATACAGCCAATATTGACCTTGATAAGTGATTGATCAACATAACCTATAAACGAGGGATTTTAAACCGCTAGAGGCAATAAAAAACCCCGCAGAGCGAGGTTTTTAGTCATATTATATGCTTTGTTAGCGAATTAGCTGCTGGTTAGGCAAGTTCGCTTAAACACATCTCTTCGGTGATTTGCTTAACCCAAGCGCTAACACGCTCATCGGTAAGTTCAGGCTGACGATCTTCATCAATTCCTAAACCAACAAAGTGGCCGTCATCAACTAGCGCTTGTGACGCTTCAAATTCATAGCCTTCAGTTGAAGTATGACCAACGATAATTGCACCCTTTGGCTCAATAATATCTTTAAGTGTACCCATCGCATCAAGGAAATACTCAGCGTAGTCTTCTTGATCACCACAACCAAAGATAGCAACTAATTTATCGGTAAAGTCGATATCTTCAAGCTCTGGGAAAAAATCATCCCAATCACATTGTGCTTCACCGTAATACCAAGTTGGGATACCTAGTAATAATAAATCAAAAGACTCAATTTCTTTCGGTGTTGCTTTAGCGATGTCATATACATCGACTAAGTTTTTGCCCAATTGTTTTTGAATCATTTTTGCAACAGCTTCAGTATTACCTGTATCACTGCCAAAAAACATGCCTACACTAGCCATAAATCTTCCTATGCGTTATCTAGCTCTAATATATCGGAGCACAGTATACCGTCTAATTTAGACAGTGAATTGATCTGTGTCACCAGTAATGTTTCTATTAACTGCGCACGACTCAATTGATGAGTGTCCGCTAGCTCGTTTAAAGTATTGAACAATTCTACGTCAACTTTTAATTCAACTCGCTTAAGCCCTTTCGCCTTATCACGTTTTATTTGATTGCGCTTATTAACAAGTAGCTGATCTTTACGGGATAATGGATTGGTTTTAGGACGTCCACGGTTCTTTTCGTTGGCAAAGAGATCAATAGTTGTTCTGTCGTTAGATGCTTTTGCCATAATTTACTTCAACCAAATTATCTGGAATTAACCAAGACCGTTGGTACTCCAAAATGCTTGAATGATACCTTTTGCAACAAAACCTAAACAGCCGAAAGTTAGCACTCCCCACACCACTATCTTCCCAACTAAAGGTACGTCACCTTTTTTGAGCACGTCGTTAATTGCCATGCCAATGAGAAAAAAGATACCGGCGAAGAATAAATTTAACCCTACAACTTCAAGTTGCTGAAACTCTTGTGGTGTCATCGTCTGCTGAATTTGCCTTGTTCAAGTGAACTAAAAAGATGCGCAATATAGCACATGTAATGTGTCTGGGCTACGGCCTATCGAGTGATTTAATCAACTTTGTTTTTAACAAGAAAATCGTTAACGATTTTGTTAAAGCTCGCTGGTTTTTCAGCATGTAGCCAGTGCCCTGTACCCTGAATGACTTTAAGTGAGGCATTTGAGAAGTGCGCACCTATCTGCTCTTTATGTTCGCTGGTAATATAATCAGACAGTTGCCCTTTGATAAACAGTACCGGTCCATCATATTGCAGGGCAGGGGTTAAGCCTCCAATAATCGCGGGATAGGCATTTTCAAGCGCGGCTAAATTACAGCGCCAGAAATAACCATCATCACCTTTGGCTAAGTTTTTAAGCAAAAACATCGCGGTGCCTTGGTCTATGCCATGCTCCATTACCGTTGCCTGTGCTTGTTGTCTATTTTCTATGTTGGCTAAATCCACAGCATTTAATGCAGCGAAAACATCACTATGGCGGTTGGTATAAGCTACGGGTGCAATATCGGCAACAACCAATGAAGAAACATGCTGTGGGTGATACAGGGCAAATTCCATTGCTACTTTCCCCCCCATTGAATGCCCGACAAATGCACATTGCGTGATACCTAGATGGTCAAGCAAGGCCAATACATCATCTGCAATGGCTTGATAACTCACACTGTCGCTATGAAATGAACCACCGTGATTAGGTAAATCAATGCTAATAACCTGATGGTTCTCACTTAAGTATTTTGCCAAACGCCCCAGGTTATCCAGCGTACCAAAGAGGCCATGGATCAGTACAACGGGATCGCCGCTACCAAGTATTTTGTGATTTAAAAGCATAGCAAAAGTCAGTGGATTCAGATGCGCACATTTTAATGCCTAAGGCATTAAAGGCAAATAAATTTTGATATTCAAACCTATGTTTATGCCAATCTGGTCAAAATTTCGCTAGTCAATAACAATATCGAATACAAACTTTGAATTAGGACATAAAACTAGTCTTTTGGAGTGGACTATTTGCCAGTGATTAGTTCACAATAACAGGTTAATAAATAATTATTATAATGAAAATAAAACTAAATGATGGGCCAAGGCACAGGAAAAACCATGACAACCAAATCTCCTTTATATATTTCTTTCGCTGGACACGCGCTATTAGATACTTCGCTGCTTAATAAGGGCAGTGCTTTTAGTGAGGATGAACGGGTACGTTTTAACTTAACTGGCTTACTACCTCCGTTAATAGAAACGATTGAAGAACAGGTTGAAAGGGCCTATAGCCAATTTAGCTCATTTAGTAGCAGCTTAGACAAACATGTTTATCTGCGCCGTATTCAAGACATGAACGAGACACTGTATTACTCGCTTATTCAGGCTCACCTAGAAGAAATGATGCCGATTATTTATACCCCAACCGTGGGGGAAGCGTGTGAGAAATTCTCGGACATCTACCGCTGTGCACGTGGCTTATTTATCTCTTACTCTCAGCGCAATCATATTGATGACATTCTACGCAATGCAATTAAAGACAACGTTAAAGTCATTGTTGTAACCGATGGTGAGCGCATCTTGGGTCTTGGTGACCAAGGTATGGGCGGCATGGGAATTCCAATTGGTAAGCTTTCTCTATACACAGCCTGTGGTGGTATCAGCCCAGCTTATACCTTGCCTGTGATGCTGGATTTGGGCACAAACAACCAATCACTTATTGATAATCCAATGTACATGGGGGTTAAGAAACCACGTATTGATGGTGATGAATACTTTGAATTTATTGATATCTTCATCAAAGCAGTTAAGAAACGCTGGCCAAATGTGTTGCTACAGTTTGAAGATTTTGCTCAGCCAAAAGCGATGCCGTTACTTGAGCGCTACCGTGATGAAATTTGTTGTTTTAACGATGATATTCAAGGTACTGCTGCGGTAACCGTTGGCTCTTTATTGGCGGCTTGTCGCTCTAAAGGGGCTAAGTTATCTGAGCAAGTAGTGACTTTTGTCGGTGCCGGTTCGGCAGGTTGTGGTATCGCAGAACAAATCATTATGCAAATGGTTAGTGAAGGTATAAGTGATGCACAAGCACGTAGCCAAGTCTTTATGGTGGACAGACACGGCCTAGTATCAAACGGCATGGAAGGGTTAATGGACTTCCAGCAAAAACTTGCCGTGACAGCAGAAACGATTGCCTCATGGAATATTGAAGGGCAATATGCTTCATTGCTTGAGGTAATGAAGTTTGCCAAGCCTACAATTTTAATCGGTGTTTCTGGCCAACCTGGCTTATTTACCGAGCAAGTCATTAAGACCATGCATCAAGGGTGTGAGCGTCCAATCATTTTCCCATTAAGTAACCCGTCTAAACAGGTTGAAGCAACACCTGCGCAAGTTATTGAGTGGACCAATGGTAAGGCATTGGTTGCAACGGGCTCACCGTTTGAACCTGTTGAGTTTGATGGACAGCACATTGTTATTCCACAATGTAATAACAGTTATATTTTCCCTGGTCTTGGTCTTGGTGTTATTGCTTGTGGTGCTAAACGTATTACGGATGACATGCTAATGGCAACCAGCCTTTGTTTAGCGAGTGTTTCACCACTGGCCAATGACGGCGAAGGAAGCTTATTACCACCACTGACAGAAATTGCTGCTATTTCTAAACAAATGGCATTTGATGTAGCAAAAGTTGCTATAGAGCAGGGCCATGCGCTGCAAATTAGTGATGAGCAATTACTGCGTAAAATAGAGAAAAACTTCTGGAGTCCAGAGTACCGCGACTACCGCAGGGTATCTAAGTAATCGTCAATATTTTCGATGGTGATTTTAAATTCAATCTGTATAATCTCGTAACTAAGTTAGAGATTATGCAGATAATTTAAGAGGTTAAAATGAAAAATATTGAAGTGGAAGACGATCTATATCGCTATATTGCCAGTCATACTGAAGATATCGGTGAAGGTGCATCAACCATTTTACGTCGTCTTTTAGGTTTACCTACCGTAGGTGAAATAGAAGTTGATGGGCCTCTCATTCCACCAACTGATGTTCGTGCAAAATCCCTGGTATCATTGCGTAAACAAACCTTGGAAGTAGTGCAAGAAGTCTCTGCTGCCTGTGGAATAAAGCCTAACTTTAGCGCGCTGCTAAAACCCGCTGATCTAGGCGAGCAAAAAGCTGCGGTTGGCCGCTTTCTATTTTTACTTAATCAGCTTCATGATTTACGCCCAAGTGAATTTAATAAAGTATTGGAAATTAGTGGTCGTGATCGTGTTTACTTTGCAACTGATGAACAAAGTTTGTTGGGGAAAAACGCAAGTACTAAGCCAAAACAAATTGGCGATACATCGTTTTGGGTGATCACCAACTCAAACACAGGTAAGAAGCGTTCGATGTTAACTAGTGCATTGACTATCTTAGGCTGTAATGAAGAGCTCTCTAAAGAGATAGCTGCTCAAATCTAATCTTGATTAAAAAGTGATTAAAAAAAAGCCCGATTAAAATTTTTTAATCGGGCTTTTTTATGTCTTATTAACTAGTGCTTACACTCACCATCAATCGGCTTACCGTACAGGTATAAACTGTGATTGGTTAATTCAATACCGTTTTGTTTAGCAATGTCATGCTGGCGCTGCTCAATTATTTCATCGTTAAACTCGATAACTTTGCCACAATTTAAACAAACAAGGTGGTCATGATGCTCTTTTGAAGATAATTCAAATACTGACTTGCCACTATCAAAGTGATGACGTGTCACAATTCCTGCATCATCAAATTGGTTCAGGACACGGTAGACAGTGGCTAGACCGATTTCTTCACCATGATCTAATAAAATTTTATAGAGATCTTCTGCGCTTATATGTTGGTTCTTAGGTAATTGTAAAATTTCCAGAATTTTTATTCGCGGTAGCGTTACTTTTAAACCGGCTTTTTTAAGCGCTATATTTTGGTCTGACATCGTCGTCTCTTTGTTGGTTTTGCTCTTTGCGTTATCATAACAGCCTAATACCAATATTTCATTATAAAATGATCCATCGGCCAGTAAAAGCATGATCAAATTTATTGTGAAAGATTAATCCCTTACTTTAGTATGGGTATAAACATTTAACCTCTTATATGTTTGGAGAGTACAAGTGTGGCCCCATGGAAAAGCAAAGCATCAGTGGCTTGAAAATGTTTTAATTGTTGAGTATAGCGGGGCGTTCAACCGTGAAGGGCTGGTTAATGCGAGAAATACTACCGTCGAACTTGTTAAAGCGGCTGGCTTTGCCAAATGGTATCGGATTGTTGTCTATAAAGATGATGTATATGCCTCACCAGAAGTCATTAGGCTAGCTAACCAGTACGAAGCGCAAGATGCCCAATTAGGCTGCTTAGGTATAGCGTATGTAGTGAGTAGCACCTTTCAACGTAATATTCGAAAGAGTGCAGGTAAACTTGCCTTTAAGCAGCATCAGTTTGTTAGCACAATTGATCAGGCTCTCATCGCAATTAATAAAATGAAAGCCGATGAGTAGAAATGCTCTTTTATAATTGGCTAACTACATTGTAGATAGCACTGGTGAGTGATTTTAGTTCACGCTCACTCATAATATATTGCGGCATGATATAAACTAACTTGCCAAACGGGCGTATCCAAACACCGTTCTCAACAAAAGCATTGGTGATTGATTCCATGTCTACCGGATTGTGTAGTTCAATCACGCCAATGGCGCCAAGCACCCGAACATCGGCGACAACATCAAGCTGCTCAAAGGGAGCAAATTGCGCTTTTAATTGCGCCTCAATATTACTCACTTGCTGTTGCCAATCTCCTTGTTGCAGTATGGCGAGGCTTTCGCTGGCTACGGCACAGGCAAGCGGATTGCCCATAAAAGTTGGGCCGTGCATAAAAACACCAGCATCAGTTTTACATACCATCTCGCCTATAGCTTGGCTGGTAATGGTTGCCGCCAAACTCATGTAACCGCCCGTTAGCGCTTTACCCAAACACAGGATGTCAGGCACGATATCGCTATGCTCATAGGCAAATAACTTACCTGTACGGCCAAAACCTGTGGCTATTTCATCACAAATCAATAGTACATCATATTTATCGCACAGGCGGCGGACCGCTTTCAGGTAGTTGGGGTGATACATGCGCATGCCGCCAGCCCCTTGCACTATCGGCTCTAAAATAATCGCAGCGGCATGTTGGTGGTGGTGCTCAAACAGCGCTTCAAGTGGCTTAATATCATCTTCATTCCAGGCCTCGCCAAAAGCAACCTGTGGTGCTTTGGCAAATAGCTGTTGGGTTAACACGTTATTAAATAGCTCATGCATGCCGTTCACCGGATCGCATACTGACATAGCGGCAAACGTATCGCCATGATAGCCATTCTCAATGGTAAGCATCCGTGATTTTTGTGGCTTGCCTTTAGCAACCCAATATTGAATTGCCATTTTTAAGGCCACTTCCACAGCAACCGAGCCTGAGTCAGATAAGAAGACACGATTTAGTGGTTTTGCTGTCATCTCGACTAACCGTCGACATAGTGCTACCGCACTGGGGTGGGTAATGCCACCAAACATCACATGGGACATTTTGTCGATTTGATCTTTTGCCGCCTGATTTAGTCGCGGGTTGTTATAGCCGTGAATTGTTGACCACCAACTGCTCATACCATCGATGATTTGTCGGCCATCGTCTAGGGTTAGTTTTACACCTTGCGCGCCAACAACGCCAATGCATGGAAGCGGTGAAATCAACGAGGTATAGGGGTGCCAGATATGTTGCTTATCAAATTCAATGTCGCTGGGAGTCATAAATAGGGATAATCCAATTGTTGTTATTTTGACCAGATGTAAATCTTGTTTTTTTGTTTTGGTTGACAGGTTACCTTAACACGGTATCCTAGCCAACAAATAGTTTCTAATAAAGAGTCAAGCATGAGCACAGCACAACTACGTCACGATTGGACATTAGCCGAGGTCGAGGCCTTATTTAACCAACCTTTTAACGATTTAATGTTTCAGGCGCAGATGGTGCATCGCGAAAATTTTGATCCCAATGAAGTGCAAGTCTCAACGCTTTTATCAATCAAAACTGGTGCTTGTCCTGAGGATTGTAAATATTGCCCACAATCAGCACGTAACAAAACAGGCCTTGAGAAAGAGCAGTTACTGGAAGTTGAAAAGGTGATTGCAGCGGCTAAGCACGCTAAATCTGTTGGCTCTACGCGTTTTTGTATGGGCGCGGCGTGGAGTAATCCACATGATCGCGATATGCCTATTGTCTTGGATATGGTGCGCCAAGTACGTGACATGGGGATGGAAACTTGTATGACCCTTGGCATGCTTACCGCCAGTCAAGCGCAGCAACTAAGTGATGCTGGGTTGGATTATTACAACCATAACCTTGACACTTCACCTGAGTTTTACGATCAAATTATTACCACGCGCACTTATCAAGACCGTTTAGATACGCTTGACTATGTACGAGGTGCTGGCATGAAAGTATGTAGTGGCGGCATTTTAGGCATGGGCGAAAAAGAGCATGACCGCTACGGTCTGCTAATGGCGTTAGCTAATTTAGAGCAACACCCAGACAGCGTACCAATTAACATGCTGGTAAAAGTTAAAGGCACCCCACTTGAAAATGTTGATGACTTAGAGCACTTTGAGTTTATTCGCACCATCGCGGTTGCCCGTATTATGATGCCTAAATCTCATGTTCGCTTATCGGCTGGTCGTGAAAAAATGAATGAACAAATGCAAGCAATGTGTTTTATGGCGGGCGCTAACTCAATTTTCTACGGTTGTAAGTTACTAACAACCAGTAATCCTGAAGAATCAAGCGATGTACAATTATTTAAAAAGCTAGGCATTAATACTGAGCGTGGCCGTGAGTATTCAGATGAAGCATTTGAAGCATCAATTTTAGATGCGGTGAAGCTCAGCGCACAAGACGACTTATTTGTTGATGCCACTAAATAGTTTGCTATGGCGTTTGAATTCTTAGCAAACAAACTAGCGGCCGCACGCCAAGCTAATCAATTTCGTCAGATAATTCCCACGGTTGGCGGTAATCAATGCCGACTAATTGTTGGGGACAGAGCGCTAATTAATTTTAGTGCCAATGATTACCTTGGCCTTGCTACCGATCCTCAAGTGATAGCGGCGGCAAATAAGGCCAGCGCCAAATATGGCGTGGGCAGCGGTGGTTCACCGCTTGTTACAGGCCATTCATCCCTTCATCAAGACCTGCAAACGATGCTTTGTGAGGTAACAGGGCTTGAGAGCGCGATGTTATTTAGCTCAGGGTTTGCTGCCAACAGTGGCATCTTAGCGACGATGCTCGGCAAGAATGACTTATTGTTACAAGACAAACTAAACCATGCGTCATTAATGGAAGCGGGCATTAATAGCCCGGCAACGATGAAGCGCTTCAAGCACAATGAGATGACCCACTTAGCGCGTCATCTTGCTGATGGTAAAGACTATCAAAACCGCTTGCTGGTGAGTGAAGGTGTCTTTTCCATGGATGGTGATTGTGGCGATTTAACTAGCCTGCGCCAAATAGCCGATAAGCATAACGCTTGGCTAATGGTGGATGACGCCCATGGTTTTGGCGTTAATGGTCAAGGGCAGGGCAGCTGCGCCGCCCTTGGCGTAAAGCCTGATATTTTAATGGCAACGTTTGGCAAGGCGATTGGCACCAGTGGCGCTTTTGTCGCTGGTAGTAAAGAAGTCACCGAGTACTTAACCAATTATTGTCGCCATTATATCTACTCTACCGCACTGCCTATTTCAGTGGTTGCTGCGACCATTAAGAGTATTGAATTGTCAGGTGAGGCATGGCGTAGTGAAAAACTTAATGAACGCATCGCATATTTTAAGCAACAGGCTAGTAAGCTTGGTCTTAACCTGATGCCGTCAAACAGTGCGATTCAGCCGTTAATTATTGGACAAAGCGATAAAGCAATAGCAGTGAGTGAACAGCTAAAATCAGCAGGCTATTGGGTTGGCGCCATTCGGCCGCCAACAGTCGCAAAAGGCAGCGCAAGGTTACGCATAACCCTAAGTGCTAATCACAGGTTAACTGATATTGATAATTTGCTAATCGCACTGGCTCGCGCTGTAGAGCAAGATGGCGTAATAACATGAATCAAAATATGAAAACACAAAACGTGACCGAACACTTAGCGAGTAATATTGTTGATAAACGCAGCATTAGTAAAAGCTTTGGAAGCAGCGCGGCAACCTATGATAAAGGCGCTGCCCTGCAACGTAGCGTAGGCAATCATTTACTTGAGCTAATACCACCGGCAAATACCACGTTGATGGACTTAGGCACGGGACCTGGCTATTTTAGTAGCGCGTTAAGCGATCGCAGTGATACGCTAATTGGATTAGATATTGCGCCCAAAATGCTTGAGTTTGCTGCCATGCGAAACCCAAGCCTTGATGTTAACTGGTTGTGCGGGGATGCTGAACATCTGCCCCTTGCATCGCAAAGCATTGACACCATCTACTCAAGCTTAATGCTGCAATGGGTACATAACCTTGGCAATGCACTACAAGAGGCCGCCAGAGTATTGAAACCCGGTGGCAAGCTGTGTTTCTCTACCTTGCTTAATGGCACCTTACATGAGCTCGCTTGTGCTTGGCGTTTTGTTGATAATGAGCAGCATATCAATAGCTTTTTAACTCGCGAACAAATTGAGCAAGCCATAGGCCAAAGCGGCCTGGACGTCGAGCTAATTGAATGTAAACCCCATTATCTTTATTACGATAACGTCATTGGTCTGATGCGCGATTTAAAAGCCATTGGCGCAAATCAAACCGCTAATAAGCAAAGTGGCCTGATGGGGCGATCTACCTTAGCTAAGCTAGAAAAAGGCTATGCGCCATTTCGTACCGAGCAAGGGCTAACCACGACTTATCAAGTGGCTTATTGCGTATTAACCAAAAGTGAAAACAATGACTAAAACTTATTTTATCACGGGCACCGATACCGATGTCGGTAAAACGTTTGTAACGCGCCTTTTACTCGATCAACTAAATCAAACGCAATCGGCTATTGGGTATAAACCCATTGCCGCCGGCGCCGAGTTGATTGACAACCAATGGCGCAATGACGACGCATTGATTTTACAGCAGGCGAGCAAGCCCTCTCCTGATTATCAATTAATTAACCCGATTTGCTACCCTCAGGCGATAGCGCCGCATATTGCCAGTGAGCTAAATGATTCACCAATCAAGCTTGCTGATTTAGATCGCTGGTGGCATCAGGTGAAAGATAACAGTCCAATCTCGTTAATTGAAGGTGCTGGTGGTTGGCGTTTACCACTTAACAATAGTGACTACCTGAGTGATTTTGTTAAAACACACCAGTTTGAAGTCATTGTGGTGGTGGGTATGAAACTAGGCTGTTTAAATCATGCCTTGTTGACCATGGAGGCGATTAAAGCCGACGGTCTCACCATTAAAGGTTGGATTGCTAATCAACTAGAAGTACCGATGGATTACTATGATGAAAACCTTGCGTATTTAAAGCAGGCAATAGGTGAACCGCTGCTTGGTGAAGTAAAATCAAACCAAGCGTGCACGACTAACTTGTTTTCGTTTTAGTTGTACTAAATTGCTGTATAATCGCGGCCATCATCTATAACAGAGTATGACGATGGCTCGCTTTAACGTCTTAGGCACAGCGCCTATCCCTGGTCAAAAATCCCAATTGCGTTTGTTAGAACGCAACAATGAATTCACCATCAAAATCGCCGGTATTCCGGGAGATTTAATGAATAGCCGTATGCATGCCTCGGAAGATGCGTTGGCAACACTAGCGTGTGAGCGTATCGGTAATCGTTCTGAGCCTAATGTACTTATCGGCGGCTTGGGTATGGGCTTTACCCTAACTGCGGCACTTAAAGCGCTTAAAGCAAGTGCAAAAATCACTGTTGCAGAATTAATTCCTGAAGTGGTCGAGTGGAATAAGGGGCCGTTGGGCGCGTTAAATGATTACCCAGTTAACGATCCTCGTACCCATATACATGTTGGCGATGTAAAAGAGGTGTTACGCCAATCTAAAGGGACGTTTGATGCGATCTTACTTGATGTAGACAATGGCCCAGAAGGGCACACCAGTGATGATAACGAATGGATTTATACCCCTGCAGGATTAAAAGCCGCGAAAGCTGCCTTAACTGATGGCGGTATCGTTGCTTATTGGTCGGCAGGTGCTGACTCTAAATTCACCACGCGTCTTGCAAAGGCAGGGTTTAAAGTGAAACCCGTCACCGTGAGAGCTCACACCAATGGTAAAGGTGCACGGCATGTTATTTGGCTGGCTTGGTAGCTAGAAGGGACTTAGTGCCGATTTTGCAAAAAATTAATGTCAAAGGTTACTTATTTGTGGTTGTTTTTTAATCGCCCCCCTTGACATTAACTTCAATTTCTATAAAGTACCCCACAGCAAAAAAGAAAGCCTTTTGTTTACATTCTCCATTTCGTTGTTTTATTAGTAATACCACGCTCTGTAGTTTCTAAGTGCCAGTCTGTTTTTATGCTATTCCAGCCTATTTGAGGCAACATTAAATAAAATTACAGGATATTATCATGTCTAATAAAGTACAAGGAACCGTTAAGTGGTTCAACGAATCTAAAGGTTTTGGTTTTCTAGAGCAAGCATCTGGCCCAGATGTTTTTGCACACTTTAGCGCTATCTCAGGTGAAGGTTTCAAAACTCTTACTGAAGGCCAAAAAGTAGAATTCACTGTAAGCCAAGGTCAAAAAGGCCCGCAAGCAGAAAATATCATTGCGCTTTAATTTGCGATGATATGTTAACGTTGGCCTAGTGCTAAGGTTAAATATTCAGAAAATGGCAAACCCTTTTGGGGTTTGCCATTTTTTTTGGGCTTGTATTTATAGAAGATAGGAAGCGTACATGAATAAAAAACGCTAGGCCAAGTGTTCATCGTTGGCCTCGCGTTAGGTCGGTGATTATTGATGTATTGCAGTTAAAGTGCTTCAATTTCAATGAGTGCTTGGGTGAATTCAGCGAGTTCCAACTCTTCACAGTCTTGTTCGTCGTGCCAATTTACGCCGATAATGATGTTGTCTTGATTTAAATCTTCGACCCAGTATTCTAGCCAGTCAGACAAAGTGATTTCGGCGACACTGTACTCACTCCATTCACCGTTGCAATGACTCTGTGCCTGCTCTTTTGTTGACCATAGTGGCATAACATCGGTTTGCTCAAAATTAATTGAGTCAACAATTAGCCACTCTTCGCTTTTTGGGTCTTGTAGTGCCCAAAATGCTTGGCTTGGTTCAACGGTTTTAATGAAATCGGATAGAACTTGATTGTTAATGCTCATGGCGGGTGCTCGTTATAGAATAATATGACAAGTATAAAGTGATGAAACTTAAACGCCACTCTAAGTTGAATAAAAGACAAACACTGGTCACAGTTATCACTTCCTACACTTAAAACCTGACACTTGTGTTGGTTTTTGCGGGTGTTTTTTAGTAATATATTGATTATTCAATGTACGACTTCCCCATTACTCAATTTTAATTAGGATATTATGCTCCGTCTTTCTCACTTTAATCGAAAAACACTCAAAGGCGATATCTTTGGTGCGTTAACATCTACCGTCGTTGCTCTTCCGTTTGCCCTGGCATTTGGTGTTACCTCGGGGGCTGGTGCAACGGCTGGTATTTATTGTGCGATTTTAACTGGCTTCTTTGCCTCGATGTTTGGCGGTACTAATCAACAGATCACTGGACCTAACACTGGTTTAACCGTTGTGATGGCGGCCATTCTGACAAGCTTTGTGGCGCAGTCTCCGGATAATGGCATCGCGGCAGCATTTACCGTGGTGACATTGGCGGGCTTATTTCAAATGTTATTTGGAGTGCTGAAATTAGGTAAATATTTTACCTTGGTTTCTTACCCTGTAATCTCTGGCTTTACGTCAGGCATTGGGATACTCATCATATTATCTCAGTTAGAGCCGTTATTCGGTTTTCCTTTAGCCCAAATGCAATGGTCAATGACTACGCTTACTTCCACTAATACGCTGTTGGGGTTAGCCTGTTTGGCTTTATTGTTCATATGGCCAGAGCGCTTTAGCCGTGTAGTGCCATCAAGCATTGTGGCGGTATGTTTGGCTACGGCATTTTTTGTTTTTGGTGATGTCGAGCTACCTGTTGTTGGTGCGATTTCAAGTGAACTACCATCGTTTAATATGCCGGTTTGGGATATGGCGTTAGCCGGTGAGATGATTAAATCAGCGCTGTTGCTCGCGACCTTAAGTACCCTCGATTCGTTAATGACGTCTTTAACGGTAGATAGTATTAGCAATGATTTTCACGACTCTGATCAAGAGCTCGTTGGTCAAGGCATAGCCAATATGATCGCAGGATTGTTTGGTGCACTGCCCGGCGGTGGTGCCACCATGCGTACCATGACGAACTTACGCGCTGGTGGTACAACCCCATTATCCGGTATGCTGCATGCGTTATTTATCTTAGCTATTGTAATGTGGGCAGGGGATTTTACTGCGTATATTCCAATTGCGGTGTTAGCGGCGATTTTAACCAATGTTGGCCTTAATATCATCGATTGGAATTTCCTCAAGCGTATTCACCAGATACCGTTATTTAGTGTTGGTTTGATGCTCTCTACCATGGTGATGTCGGTGGCGATAGATTTGGTAACCGCTGTGCTTATCGGGGTGTTCTTGGCGAACTTGGTGACCATTAGGCGTATGTCAGAAATACAACTTGATAACTTAAAGCTGTATAGCGAAGGCGACTGTGAGTGTTTGCCACAGCATGAGCAAGTTGTGTTTAAAAAGATCGCTCAACGCACTGTGTTATTAACTATTTCTGGGCCAATTGGTTTCGGTGTCGCGCGCGGATTAAAACAAAGTGTTTCACAATTAAAAAGTGGTCAAACCCTGTTAATTGATTTTACTGATGCGCGCCTTGTCGGGATCACCAGTACTATCGCAATTGAAGAGATTATTGTTAGTAGTATGCAGAAAGGCCAACAGGTTTTATTAGCGAGTGTGTGCCAACGCGTGCGCCAAGATCTTGAGCAGATAAAAGCGATGAAGCATATTGCCCCCGAGCATATCTTCTATACTCGCTTAGATGCATTGAACTACATTGCCTATGCTTCAAAGGCTAAAGCTTAATTTAGACTTAACACTTTGAAAATAAAGAAGTGGTAGTTATTGCAAAGTTCAACTATATTTACACCAAACGTCACGGTGGCGTCTAGTTGAGTTTTATAGGATTAAAACAATGAAAAAGTTATTAGGATTATCATTTGCCCTTATATTTATGGTGGGTTGTGCTCCAGAGATTGGTAGCGAAGAGTGGTGTGCCCAGCTAAAAGAAAAACCAAAGGGTGATTGGACTGCTACTGAAGCAAAAGACTTTGCAAAGCATTGTATCTTTTAAGCGGCGTTAGCACACAGACAAGCTGAGCTGATTAAAATCGCTCAGCTTTTTTTGTCTTTGGGCTGTTCCTTTTCTTCAAGTAGCCCGACTACGCCGTTTGAGCTTGCACTATCAACTAGTAGCCTAACTAGTTTGGATTTGTTTACCCCAGTTTCTTGCGTCAATTTGTTTAGTTGAACAATACATTTTTGACTCAGTGAAAAGGTTGCATGCTTAGTACGTTTTTTCTTTTTCCTGGTGCTGGCTTTGTTAGGTAAAACATCGCCAGGCTTATCAAGCACTGATTGGCCTTGGCTATAAGCGGTTGCATCGTTGATAAACTCTTCGACGCTGAGTTTTTTTACCGTTTTCGTTTTTTTCTTTTTCTTAAGATCAGCTAAACTCATATCGATTATCCGGTTTCATGGCAAGTAACTCTTGCGCAATCGCAATAATTTCTAATGACGCTTTTCCTTTAGGGTCTAGTTCTAATACTGATTTTCCATCTTCTTCACTGTCATCGTATATATTACGGCTGTAGGTAATAGCATCTAATACATTGATACCATAGGAGTTGCACACTTCCTTAGCTTCTAGTATACGTCCTGCTTGATTTGGTAATGATGGACATTGGGTCATCACAAATGATGCGTTCATTTTGGGATTAACCATTTTACATGTTGATAAAATGTCTTCCATATGAGGGACTGTCTTAATATCACGACGTTTAGGACGCAGCGGGATAATGACTTGGTCCGCGACTGACATTGATGCGCGTAGCGCTAGATTGTCTTGTCCACCACAATCAATGATTAAGTAATCATAGTTGCGCTCCAGGCTAAGTAAATCATTACGTATCTTGCCGTATAACTGAATGCAGTTTATTTGCGATAAACTTTCATCGTTATTACGTGCCTGGATCCAGTCAGATGTCGTGCGTTGAGGATCACAATCAACCATCAGCACACTTGAATTTTGGTGCTGGGCAAAATACACCGCAAGGTTTTGTGCTAAACAACTCTTGCCACTGCCACCTTTTTCACCACCTACTAATAATATCATCTTTACTCCGTTTCCAGTTTGCTCAATTCATCAGATTGAAAGATAAGCCCAATGTTATACCAACCTGAATCTTGGACATTACAGCGCAGTACTTTTACTGAATAGGCCGGGCATGACTCGTCTCTTGGGTTGGTTTGTATCTTAATAAAAGAGCCGACTTCCAGTGGCTCGTCATTGTTAATTGAGATACCACCATTACTTATATCAAGGCAACTAACGTATTTAATTTTTTCTTCGCCTTGAGAGTTTTTGATAAAGATTGCGACAAGTTCATTTTCCATATCCAGGCGCAGGGAACTACGGCGTTCTTGTTCAATCGTTGATGTTGAAAAATTATCTGTCATCTGATGATATCTCTACCAAAAAGTTAATATTAATTAATCATACCCTTAGTAGGTAGATAAGGCTAGCCGCCTGTTAATTTTAATGAAAAAGTACCAGTTTTGCTGGAGGTAAACAAGCGTTATTGCAAAGTATTTTACTAACTAAGTATTGACCATTGATTCAAGCTCTCCGGCTCGTCGGGTACTGCTTTCACTGACGCTTTGAGCCATCGCCACGACTTCACTAATGCTGTTGCTGACACTCTTAGACGCGCTCGATGCCTCGTCTGTATTTCCGGCTATTTCCGCTGTTACTGTTGATTGTTGTTTTGACGTTGTCGCAATCGTTTCAACCTTTATTGCCACATCTTGTGCGCGCTCAATAATCTGTTTTAATACGTCAGACACATTGCTTGAGAGCTCAATACCCTGTGTCACTTTATCGCGACCACTATCAATACTCGCCACCGCAATATTGGTATCGCTGCGCATTGACTCAATCGCTTTCTCTACATCGCCAGTCGCCTCGGTTGTACGGCTAGCCAACTGTCTTACTTCATCGGCGACAACCGCAAACCCACGCCCCTGCTCTCCTGCGCGAGCGGCTTCAATAGCAGCGTTTAGCGCTAACAAATTTGTTTGCTCTGCAATACCTCGAATAACACCTAATATGCCTTCAATTTGTTTACTTTGTGAGCTCAATGACTCAATGGAGTTAGCACTTTCATTAAACGCTTCACTGATGGCATTCATTTGAGATAATGAATTGTCCACTAAATCACCACCTTGCTCCGCAATCTTTAATGACTCTTCTGCACTCTGGGCTGCTTCTACGCTGTGATTTGAAACTTCAGTTGCTGATGCAGATAGCTCTTCGATCGCCGATGCAACAAGTGTCATTTGTTGTACCTGCAAGGTAATATTGTCAGACATATTGGTGTTTGCATGAAATATGTTTTGCGCATCGACTGAGACTGTTTTCATTGATTGGGCGGTGGTCGCTAACGTTTTCTTTAACGAGTTACTCATGGTGTTAACTGCTTGCGTTAATTCGCTTATCTCGTCATGTCCATTGACCTTTAATTCAGGCGTTGCAAGGTTATTATCCGCTATCTTCCGTGCCTTGCTTAGAATAGGAAGTAAACGGTTAAGCAAGTTGTTGCTAAACCAAATAGCGATAATGATTGAAATTATTAGCGATAGGATGCCACTGCCGATCAAACTGGCATATTGCTCAGTTTCTGTTTGCGCCAGTAAATTAAGGTCATTATCTAATAAGCTATCTTGAGAGCGGCGCATCTGACTTAATGTGTTCAGAGCCAGGTTTGCTTGCGGCGCCGCTTTATTACCTAAAATGTGATTGGCTTGGTTCCAATCCGGGGCATCTCTTAAACTAAACATTTGCAGGGGGAGCGTTGAAAACTCTTCCCGCACAGATTGATATTGCTGCCAAACCTCACGCTGCTTAGCGGTAAATAAATTAATATATTTAGCATTTATTTGATCGTGGCGTAGTTGATTAATCGCCCATTTTTCTTTGAAACTCTGTTTGAATGTTGGGGCGCCTGAAAGAAGGTAAGCACGAATATTTGCCAAGCCAATAGCGAAAGAACCGCGTGAATCTGCCAATAACTTAAGTAATAACTTGCGTTCAGTGGTGGCGCTTAATGTTGATTCTATATCTATTATTTGTGTTATATCCGCCATTATTTTACTCGCCCGTGGTGCCGCTTGCGTGAGTAACAGTTGGTAAGCAGGAATATTTTCTGGGGACTGGGCTATGTCTTCGACTTCTTGTTGGGCCTGTCTAAATGCCGCCAGGTCCTGTTTTAATGTCGACAGCATTTTAACATTATTAGGTTCGGTCCAATATTTGGCGCTTTTATCAAATGCTGCTAAATTTTTATCTATTGTTTTCCACGCATCAAGTCGTTGTTTTTTCATGGTTTGGGCTTTTTGAGGAATGTTGCCAAGGAGCATATAGCCACGCAGCGCGGCTAATGATTGATTAATTCCATTAGCAATATCTTTGCCTGCATTAACGTTAGCAAAGCGTAATTGGGCTATGCGTTGGTTAATGTCGTGGACTTTAGAGACGCTGTATAGGTTAAATGAGGTGGAGATTAATAGCAGGAGAAAAATACCACCAAAACTAATGGCGAGTTTGGTACGCAATGACATATTCATGAACCTTCCTGGTTTCCTATGTTGGTTAATATTTAATCTAAAGGACATGTGTTGATAAGGCAATTAAAAAATAGACAATACCTACTAATGTTTAATATTTTGTACTACTTTCGTTGTTTTTGGTGGCGCCGATAAAGTTAATCTTTTTTGCTTATTCATTATTGACTTACTTGTCTCGCTTGTTAACTTGTTTTACCTTAAAATAACTATTCAGAGCTTGGTATCTTTACCAGTAGACTCAGTTTTTTGAGGAGCACTCCAATCGATTCGAAAGCATGGATCGCAAAATTAAGCGATCAAGAGTTGCCAGCATTGGCATCAACGGTTAGGGCCTTATCCCGTCTGTCGCAAGATGATTTAACTGCACTATCGGATATTGGTAACTCAATCATTCATGATTCTGCACTAACATCTAGTATTTTAAAGGTTGCAAATCAGACATCTCGCCATAAGTCTGGCTCTGTTACGACAGTGAGCCGTGCCTGTGTGGTGTTAGGGTTTAAAAAACTGCGAAATATTTGTATCACCGTTAAATTACTTGGCGGCTTATTAAAAAACGCCACCTTGAATAAAGCGGTGTATATCGAGTTGCTAAAGTTGATGTCACAATCATTCCATGCCGCGATGTTGGCAAAAATGATGTTGGCCAATTATGACGAAGATACCCAGGAAGAAGTCTTTATCGCCACATTATTGACTCACTTGGGAGAGAGTGCTTTTTGGAGCATGGGTGGCGAGCTTACTGAGAAACTGGAAATTCGGCTGCGCCGGGTGACTGATGCCAGTCAACGAAAAGCGATTGTGAAGGAGCAATTAGGCGCTAGTTTTGAAGAGCTTAATCAAGGGCTGGCAAAAGCTTGGCGTTTAAGTGATGTACTGATTAAATCAATGGATGACTCACAGACGCGCACACCTGAATTACAGGTGATTCAACTTGCTGATGATGCGAGTCGTTGTTTTGCTGATAAAAGTGCTCTACCAAGCCACAGAAATGAACTCATTGAGCGTATCGCTAAGCAATTGAAGCTGGATAAGCGTCAGGCCGTTAAGCGTATCAACCGTTGTCAGTCTGATACGACTGAAATGCTAGATAGTCTTGGTATTGCGGTATTAAAACAGTTCATCTACAAGCAAGATGTTAGCTATATTGAATTAAATAGCCCTGACGTTGAAGAGATAGATAATAGCGCTCAAGCCCCGTCTATAGACCCGTTGACGCAGCTGAAATGGTTGCGTGAGTTGACCATGCTATCGACTAAGAGAATAAGCTTGAATCAAGCCATTCAATTAAGCATAGAAGCACTAACGAAAACGCTGAATATGGATAAAGTCCTGCTATTGATGGCTGACAAGAATCAGCACGCGCTGGTACCACGCTTTCACAATGATGGCTGTGATCGACAAATAATTACCAGTTTTAGGATTGCGCTATCTGATCAGGACAGTGTGTTTACATTGATGCAACAAGAGTTGCTACCGATCTGGATACGAGAAAATGTTGGCGAACGTTATAAGCGTTTAATAAGCAGTGAACTTAAACGCGTTGTGTCGGCAAAGGGGTACTTTTTGGCACCACTGGTGATTAACAATAAATGTGTTGGCTATTTTTATCTGGATAAAAGCGTTAGCAATAAAAGCTTAACTAATGATGATTTTGAAGTGTTTGAGCACTTTACTGTGCTTACATCACTATGTCTGTCTTCGATGACATAAAAAACACCAGCATGATAATGCTGGTGTTATTACTGGTTGATTCTTTTAGCTAGAACGAGCTTAAACAGCCATCACAGCAACATTGTCTGGGACAATGAGTTTACCCGCTGTCTTTTCGATAATTTCTTCAACGCTAACATCTGGCGCGCGCTCTAGAAGATGGAAAGCACCGTCTTTTATTTCAAGTACCGCTAAGTCGGTAACCACTTTCTTAATACATTGAGCGCCAGTTAAGGGTAGGGTGCAGGCATCCAAAATTTTTGAATTTCCTTTTTTATCAGCATGCATCATGGTAACGATAATATTATCTGCACCGGCCACTAAATCCATCGCGCCGCCCATGCCTTTAATAAGCTTGCCAGGGATCATCCATGAAGCAATGTTACCGTTAACATCAACTTCAAATGCGCCAAGTACGGTTAAATCGACATGGCCGCCACGGATCATCGCAAAGCTCTCTGCTGATGAAAATAGTGAGGCGCCTGTTGCCATCGTCACTGTTTGCTTACCAGCATTGATAAGATCTGCATCGACTTCATCTTCAGTGGGGAATTGCCCCATGCCTAACAAGCCATTTTCCGATTGCAACATCACTTCCATGCCATCAGGAATATAGTTTGCTACTAGCGTTGGAATACCAATGCCAAGGTTAACGTAAAAGCCGTCTTGAAGTTCTTGAGCAATACGCTTTGCGATTTGTTCTCTTGATAATGCCATGGTTTATCCCTCTCTCACTGTGCGTTGCTCGATACGTTTTTCAAAGGTGCCTTTTATTACCCGATCAACATAAATGCCCGGTGTGTGGATATGATGAGGGTCAAGCTCACCGGCTTCAACAATCTCTTCCACCTCAACCACGGTAATTTTCCCTGCGGTAGCCATCATCGGGTTAAAGTTCATGGCGGTATTGCGATAAATCAAATTGCCCATGGTGTCAGCTTTCCATGCTTTAACCAATGCAAAATCGCTGGTTAAAGAAGGCTCAAGCACATAGTTTCGGCCATCTATTTCGCGCGTTTCTTTACCTTCAGCAACGGGCGTCCCATAACCAGTGGCGGTAAAAAATGCCGGAATGCCAGCACCGCCAGCACGGATTTTTTCAGCCAGCGTGCCCTGCGGGGTAAGCACTACTTCAAGCTCGCCTGATAACATTTGCTTTTCAAACAAGGCATTTTCGCCAACATAAGAGGCATAAATTTTGGCAATTTGTTGCTGTTGCAGCAACAGACCCAGGCCGAAATCATCAACTCCCGCATTGTTAGAAATACAGGTTAATCCTTTAACCCCCATATCACGCATTTTTATAATCAGATTTTCAGGGATGCCACATAAACCAAAACCACCCACCATTAACGTCATATTATCCGTTAATCCTGCCAGTGCTTCGTCGTAGCTTGTTACTACTTTATTTAATCCTGCCACAGTGTTCTCCTTAAACCGACGCCTTTAGCGCCATCGATACTTTTGAGTTAGGTTGTTTGCCAAGGGCGTCGCTTATCGCCCAGCCAGCTTGGGCCAGCTTATTAATATCAACGCCGTGGGTGATGCCTAAACCATTTAACATATAAACAAGCTCTTCAGTGGCGACATTGCCCGATGCTCCTTTGGCATAGGGACAACCGCCAAGGCCGGCAACGGCACTATCAACCACTGACACCCCCATTTGTAAGGCGCTAAAAATATTAGCTAGTGCCTGACCATAGGTATCATGGAAGTGAACCGCGAGATTATTCATCGGAATTAATTTACCGACTTCTTCAAGCATCGTCTTTACTACCATAGGAGTACCCACGCCCACGGTATCGCCAAGGCTAATTTCATAACAGCCCATATCAACTAGCGATTTGGCAACCTGTGCTACTTTTTCTGGCGCGATATCGCCATCATAAGGACAGCCTAATACACAGGAGACATAGCCCCTGACTTTAAGGTTATTAGCCAGGGCTAATTCCATCACTGGCTTGAAGCGCTCAATAGATTCGCTAATTGAGCAGTTAATATTTTTTTGGCTAAAGGCTTCAGAGGCAGCAGCGAATACAGCAACTTCGTCGGCGCCGGCCGCGATTGCTGCTTCCAAACCCTTTAAATTAGGCGTTAGTGCCGCATAAGTTACGCCATCTTTACGCTCTATCTGGCTAAATAGCTGCGCGCTATCACCCATTTGAGGCACCCATTTGGGGGAGACGAAGCTTCCGGTTTCAACGTAAGTTAGGCCGCTATTACTAAGTGCATTGACCAGCGCAACTTTATCCGAGAGCGACACCTGCTTTTCATTTTGCAAGCCATCACGTGCGCCTACTTCAACTATTTTTACAAACTGGGGTAAACTCATTGGTTACTCTCCGTGGCAAAGCTCGACAAGTTGAGCGCCATCTTGAACCATATCACCAGCAGCAAAGAATACTTCGCTAACGGTGCCATCATGCGGGGCGCTAATCGCATATTCCATCTTCATCGCTTCCATAATCACCAGCACTTCGCCTTCTTTGACTACCTGGCCAGGTGTTGCTGTTACTTCAACAATAGTGCCGTGCATTGGTGCTATTAGGCTGTCATCGTTACTATGATCTTCAAACTCACTGCCATCATGCACTTTACGGCTAAAGTGGCTAATCTCTTTCTTGTTAAACAGCGATATTTGATGCTCGGTTGTCTCAACAAGTAATGAGCTCTTATGGCCATTGATGGTGGTGGTTAGATAATCATTGTTTAGTGTGGCATCGACTATATAAGCCTGTCCATCCAGCTCGAAAGTAAAGCTTGAACCGCTAACTGTTATTTTAACGAGATGCTCAATGTCATGCTCATCTTTAAGCTCAACAAGGTGGCTTGCCGATTCATTTAAACGCCAGCCATTAGTCGCTGCCCACGGTGAGTAGGGATCGTGTTGCTGCACCGGCGCACAGGCAACCTGGGCTGTATTTGATAATACACAGGTCAGTGCTGCTTGAATTAATGCTGTGTGGCCAGTTGTTGATCTAGGGGCAAACAGCAAATCATGATGTTTTTCGATAAAGCCAGTATCAAGTTCGATATCCTGGAATGGCTGGGCATCGACTAAGTTTGCCAAAAAGCCAAGGTTGGTTTTTAAGCCGCCGATTGAGTAATCTTCAAGTGCTCGCTGCATTCGCGCAATCGCCAATTCTCGACTTTCATCCCACACGATAAGCTTTGAGATCATTGGATCGTAAAAGCTACTAACTTCATCGCCTTGTATTACGCCCGTATCCACACGTACGTGAGACGATTGTGTTGGTTGGTGCAAATAACTTAGTACACCAGTAGCTGGTAAAAACTCGTTGTCAGGATCTTCAGCATAGACACGCACTTCAATTGCGTGACCCTTAACGGTGACCTGCGACTGGTTTAGCGGCAGTATTTCGCCACTGGCAATCTTTAACTGCCAAGCCACTAAATCAAGGCCGGTGATCATTTCAGTGACCGGGTGTTCTACTTGCAGACGGGTATTCATTTCCATGAAGTAAAACGAACCATCTTCATCAAACAAAAACTCAACCGTACCAGCACCTTGGTAATCAATAGCCTTGGCTGCTGCAACCGCCGCTTCACCCATAGCGACACGTGTTTCATCGCTAAGGTTCGGCGCGGGTGCTTCTTCAATCACTTTCTGGTGACGACGCTGAATTGAACAATCACGCTCAGATAAATAAACCGCATTGCCATGGTTGTCACAAAACACTTGAATTTCTACATGGCGCGGCTTGGTTAGGTAACGCTCGATCAGCATCTTGTCGTTACCAAATCCAGCGATAGCTTCGCGTTTAGTTGAAGCAAGGGCGCTATCAAACTCGTCTTCATTCCATACTACACGCATCCCTTTACCGCCGCCGCCATAGGCTGCTTTTAGTAGCTGTGGGTAACCGATTTGAACTGACTGCTGTTTTAAAAATGCTGGATCTTGCTCTTCACCATGATAGCCCGGCACAAGCGGCACACCTGCATCGGTCATGATTTCTTTTGCGGCACTTTTAGAGCCCATGGCGTCAATCGCACCAACAGGTGGGCCAATAAAGGTAATGTTGTTATCGATACAGGCCTTGGCGAAATCAACATTCTCAGACATAAAACCATAACCCGGATGAATCGCCTGCGCGCCAGTTTGCTTAGCGGCGGCCAGAATGTTGTCCATATTCAGGTAAGAGTCTTTTGAAGGAGATGGTCCAATATAAACCGCTTCATCAGCTTTTTTTACGTGTAATGCATTTTTATCGGCATCAGAATATAGCGCCACACAACGTACACCCATTTTATGGGCAGTATCGATGATTCTACACGCTATTTCGCCGCGATTGGCAATGAGGATTTTATTAAACATTGTTATCACCTTTAATCCAGTTAGGCTGGCGTTTTTCTAAAAATGACGATAAGCCTTCTTGGCCCTCGTTGGATACACGAATTGCGGCGATTCGCTCGCTGGTACCATTAATTAATTCATCGCTAAGGTTCTCATTCGCTACAAATGAGATAAGTTCTTTAGCTTGCTCCATTGCCGCCGGACTATTTTGAAGTAGTGAATCAATGATAGGTCGAACGGCACTGTCAAGATCATCGTTAATCTCGTGTACAAGCCCAAACTCAAGTGCTTTGTCTGCTTTAAATCGCTCGGCGGTCAAGAAGTAACGCTGCGCTTGTCGCTGGCCTATAGCATTGACCACATAAGGGCTGATAACTGCGGGGATAAGACCAATTTTCACTTCACTTAAACAAAAACTTGCGCGTTGAGTCGCTATGGCAATATCACAACAGGCTACTAAACCAACCGCACCGCCAAAAGCCGCGCCTTGGACCAGGGCGATCGTTGGTTTGGCACAGGTGGCAATAAGCTTCATTAATGAGGCAAGAACGCCAGCATCATCCATATTCTCTTGATAATTCTTAGTTGCCATTGAGCGCATCCAATTAAGGTCTGCGCCAGCGCTAAAGTTTTTACCATTTGAGCGTAATACGATGACACGCGTATCATCACTTGCTTGGGCTTGCTCAAACGCATTAATCAGTTGCGCAATCATCACATCATCAAATGCGTTATGGACGTCTTCACGCAACATGGTGATCGTAGCAACGCCGTTTGGGGCAAAGTCAGTACTTACATAATTAGTCATTACTTGCTCCTACATTCTGAAGATACCGAATTTGGTATCCTCTATCTCGGCATTTAATGAAGCGCTAATGGCAAGGCCCAATACCTGACGGGTCTGTGCCGGATCGATAATGCCATCATCCCATAAACGCGCGCTGGCGTAATAAGGGTTGCCTTGCTCTTCGTATTGGTTAATGATTGGCGCTTTGAATTTTTCTTGTTCTTCTTCGCTCATGCTTTGGCCTTTACGGGCTAAGCCATCTTGACGCACCTGGTTAAGTACACCTGCTGCTTGCTCGCCGCCCATTACAGAGATGCGCGAATTTGGCCACATCCACATCATGGTTGGATCATAAGCGCGGCCACACATGCCGTAGTTACCAGCGCCATAGCTACCACCAATAAGTACGGTGAATTTTGGCACCTTGGCACACGATACTGCGGTTACCATTTTAGCGCCGTGCTTTGCGATGCCTTCTGCTTCGTACTTTTGGCCAACCATAAAGCCGGTAATATTTTGTAAGAACACTAATGGGATTTTGCGCTGACAAGCGAGCTCGATAAAGTGTGCACCTTTTTGTGCTGACTCAGAAAATAAGATACCGTTGTTAGCCACAATAGCCACCGGGTAACCGTGAATGCGGGCAAAGCCACACACCAGGGTTGAGCCGTAATATTGTTTAAATTCGTCAAACTCAGAGCCATCAACAACTCGTGCAATAACTTCTTTTACATCAAATGGTTTTTTAAGGTCTGTACCAACAATACCGTACAGCTCTTTGGCGTCATATAGCGGCTCAACACTTGGTAAAATGCTCAGATTAGGCTGTTTAACTTTATTTAAGCGGGTGACTGCCTGACGGACCAATTGCAGTGCATGCTCATCATTTTGTGCGTAGTGATCGCTAACCCCTGAAACTTTACAGTGTACATCAGCGCCGCCTAGGTCTTCTGCGCTAACCACTTCACCTGTTGCTGCTTTTACCAGTGGCGGGCCAGCTAAGAAAATAGTGCCTTGCTCTTTAACGATAATTGATTCGTCTGCCATGGCTGGCATGTAAGCGCCACCGGCGGTACAAAGGCCCATCACTGAGGCTATTTGTGGAATGCCTTTGGCTGACATATTGGCTTGATTGAAAAAAATGCGGCCAAAGTGGTCTCTGTCTGGGAACACTTCATCTTGACGAGGCAGGAATGCGCCGCCTGAATCAACTAAATAAATACATGGCAGATGACAACGCTCAGCGATGTCTTGAGCACGTAGATGTTTTTTCACCGTTAGCGGATAGTAAGTACCACCTTTTACTGTTGCATCGTTGGCAACAATCATACATTCCACACCGGCAACACGGCCAATACCTGCGATAACGCCCGCGCAGGGTACATAGTCTTCATAACATTGCCATGCTGCAAATTGACTGAGTTCTAAAAAGGGAGAGCCGGCATCAAGGACGCCGTTAACGCGGTCGCGCGCTAACATTTTTCCGCGTGATTGATGACGCTCTGCCGCTGCTTGGCCACCGCCTAGTTTGAGGGTATCTATATTGGTATGTAGCTCATCAACGAGCGTCTGCATGGCATCATGCTTTTCGATGAATTCACCGCTGCGGGTATTTATTTTACTATTTATAACTGGCACGAGTTTGCTCCTATTACCTTGTGGCAAGGGATAACTGTTATTAGACTTTCAGAAACGGGCACCATAATAATTCGGTTTGGTGCAATCGATATGTGGAGTCATATCCAAAAAACGCGTAAATACGTTACTGCTAAGTGAACTTCCTTGCATCGATGATGCATGGTTTCACTTCGCTCTAGCTCCATTTTTCGCATGGTAAGTTTTTCCATACGAAACCACATATCTCTATTGATTTCTGAATTAATTATTTCGACTCTGCGAATAATTCGCGGCCGATTAGCATACGGCGAATCTCAGAAGTACCGGCACCGATTTCGTAAAGCTTAGCGTCACGTAATAGTCGACCTGCGGCGAATTCGTTGATATAGCCGTTGCCGCCTAATAATTGAATCGTGTCTAATGCCATTTTTGTGGCAAGTTCAGCGGCGTATAAAATTGCGCCTGCGCTATCTTTACGGGTCGTTTCACCGCGCTCACAAGATTTTGCAACGTTGTAAGCGTAGCTTTTAGCGGCATTCATTTGTGTGTACATGTCGGCAATTTTGCCCTGGACTAGTTGGAACTCACCGATTGATTTACCAAATTGAACACGGTCATGTACATAAGGAACCACAAGGTCCATACAAGCATCCATGATACCTAGTGGACCGCCTGTTAAGACTACGCGCTCGTAATCTAGGCCGCTCATTAGTACTTTAACGCCTTGGTTAAGGCCACCAAGGATGTTTTCTTCTGGTACTTCACAATCTTGGAATACTAATTCACAGGTGTTTGAACCACGCATGCCCAGTTTGTCGAGTTTTTGTGCCTGGCTGAAGCCTTTAAAGCCACGCTCTACGATAAATGCGGTGATGCCATGAGGGCCTTTTTCGACGTCTGTTTTTGCATAGATTACGTAAGTATCGGCATCTGGACCATTAGTGATCCACATTTTGTTGCCGTTTAAGATATACTTATCGCCTTCTTTGCGAGCATTTAGTTTCATTGATACAACATCTGAACCTGCGTTTGGTTCACTCATCGCTAGCGCGCCAATGTGCTCGCCACTCACTAATTTGGGAAGGTATTTTTCTTTTTGTGCCTGATTACCGTTACGGTGAATTTGGTTAACACACAGGTTAGAGTGTGCGCCGTAGCTAAGGCCAACCGATGCGCTTGCGCGGCTGATTTCTTGCATTGCAATAACATGTGCTGTGTAGCCCATATCAACGCCACCAAATTCTTCTGATACAGTAATGCCTAGTAAGCCCATATCACCAAATTTTCGCCATAAGTCAGCTGGAAACTGATTATCTTGGTCTATCTGCTCTGCGCGTGGTGCAATTTCGCTAGCTGCAAATGCGTTAACGGTTTCGCGTAACATGTCATTTGTTTCGCCAAGGCCAAAGTTAAGTGAACTAAATGTAGAATTCATTGGGGCTCCTAGTGCCGCCAAGCGGCTAAGTTAAGTCTTTTAATTCGCTTTTACAGCGAGTCTCCACCGAGCTAAGTTCCATTAATACAACCGTAATGTCTTCCATTTGTTGTTGAAGGTGTTGTTTCTTTTCTTCAATCAACGAAAGCATTTTCTCCAGTTGCTGAGCACTTGAGCTATGGGCATCGTATAAATCAAATAAGCGACGCGTTTCAGCTAAGCTAAAGCCAAGACGCTTGCCGCGTAAAATTAGTTTCAGGCGCACTCTATCTTGTGCGTTGTATATTCGGGTCTGGCCACGACGTGTCGGACTGATTAACCCTTGATCTTCATAAAAGCGAATACTACGGGTGGTCACGTCAAACTCTTTTGACAAGTCGCTAATTGAAAATGTTTTTTGTGTATCCATTAAGGTGACACTCCTGAATTCTGTTATACGGTACTTGAAGTTTACGTTAAGGTAAAGTTTTAATTGATTTAGTCAAAAAAATATCTAGTCTTTAGTCGTACTTCTTAAGCTGGTTACCCCTGATTATAAAGGCTTAGCTAGTAATTTCCAGTGGGCTAAGCACTAAGTCTAATATTTTCTATTAACTTTAACGTGCTAGTTATATAGGAGAAGATTTAAACAAGCTAAATGTAAGCGTGAGGAAAATCAAATGAGCAAGTGTCAAACTTATCAAGCCATGGTTGAGCAAGCATCGAATCAGCCTGAACAATATTGGGGCCATGCTGCCGAGAATATTAGTTGGATAAAACCTGCAGATAAGGTGTTAGATGACAGTGATAAGCCGTTTTATAAATGGTTTAAGGGGGCGCAGTTAAACACTTGCTTTAACGCCGTTGACCGTCATGTGCTTGATGGGTATGGCGAGCAGACTGCAATAATCTATGACTCGCCAGTAACAAATGTGAAGCAAAAAATAAGCTTTAGTGAGTTGCAAAGTCAGATTGAACAACTTGCTGGTGCGATGGCTGCCGTTGGGGTAACCAAGGGAGATCGTGTCGTTATTTATATGCCGATGGTGCCACAGACACTTGTAGGTATGCTTGCTTGTGCGCGCCTTGGCGCGATACATTCTGTGGTTTTTGGTGGTTTTGCTGCACCAGAATTGGCGACTCGAATTGATGATGCTAAGCCCAAGTTAGTACTAAGTGCATCGTGTGGTATCGAGCCTAATCGCTTAATTGCCTATAAGCCATTGCTCGATGAAGCAATAGAATTGAGTCAGCATAAGCCTGACCATACCATTATTTTGCAACGAGAGCAGCTTGTCGCCTCACTTGTGCCAGGACGTGATTTGGATTGGGTAAGTGCGGCAAGTCAAGCACAGCCACATGACTGTGTTGCCGTTGAGGCAACGGATCCGCTTTATATTTTATATACCTCCGGTACGACAGGGCAGCCAAAAGGTGTGGTGCGTGATAATGGTGGGCATGCTGTTGCATTGGCATGGTCGATGGAGAATGTTTATAACGTTAAACCTGGCGATGTATTTTGGGCGGCATCAGATGTGGGTTGGGTCGTTGGCCATTCCTATATCTGTTATGGCCCCCTTATTAATCGCTGTACCACCGTGGTGTTTGAAGGAAAACCTATAGGTACACCTGACGCTGGCACGTTCTGGCGAGTGATTAATGAATATCAAGTCAAAAGCTTCTTTACTGCGCCGACGGCCTTTAGGGCGATTAGAGGGTGTGATCCTGATGGTGATTTCATTAAGAAATATGACATTTCATGCCTAAATGCGTTGTATCTAGCAGGAGAGCGCTGTGATCCTGCAACCTTACATTGGGCGCAAGAGCAACTTAATATTCCAGTGGTTGATCATTGGTGGCAAACGGAAACTGGTTGGCCGATGGCTTCTAATCTGCTTGGCGCTGCGCCCTGTGATATTAAAGCGGGTTCACCGGCAAGGGCAGTGCCTGGTTATGATATTCAGATCCTTAACGCCGAAGGTGAACAAGTCGCTAAAGGTGAGTCTGGTATGATCATGGCTAAGTTACCCTTACCGCCGGGCACCTTATCAACATTATGGCAAAATGATCAGCGTTATGTTGATGCTTATTTAAGTCAGGTTGATGGCTACTACCTAACGGGTGATGCCGGATACCTCGATGAAGATGACTATTTGTGGGTAATGAACCGTATCGATGATGTAATCAATGTCGCGGGGCATCGATTATCGACAGGTCGCATCGAAGAAGTTTTATGTGAGCACGACAGTGTCGCAGAAGCAGCTGTTATTGGTGTAAACGATGAACTCAAAGGGGAGTTGCCTTTAGGCCTAGTCGTGCTTAGTAGTGCCAACCGCTTAGGTGATGCTGAGGTAGAAAAGGAGTTAATTTCCCAAGTGCGTGAACACATCGGTGCTGTGGCAGCATTTCGCCGTATCTTAGTGGTGGACAAGCTACCTAAAACTCGCTCAGGTAAGATTTTGCGTGCGACCATGAAGAAAATTGCCAATGGTGAAAAGTATGTGGTGCCAGCAACAATTGAAGATGATACGGTGCTGGAGATGATTACCCAGTCACTCGCTGCTTCTTAAACATTGTCCTTTCTAGCGCCATGCCCATGGCGCTTTAACATTTCAATACAAATTCATCTTCAATAGCTACCCAAATTCTTAATATATTATGCTAGATTATGGCTAAAATTTTGTGAAAAGAAGAAAGGGTCCTATGTCATTTTTTAAGAAAGTCTTATCATCAGTGGGTATCGGTAGTGCGAAAGTTGATTTGATTGTTGAAAAACCGCAATTAATGCCAGGTGAAATGTTGCGTGGTGTTGTGCAGGTAAAAGGTGGTAGTACACAACAGCACATCAACAAAATAGAATTGGCGCTTTGCTGTAATTACTTTAGTGAAGAAACTTATACTGAAACGGATGATGAAGGTGATAGTACCGAGCATACTCGAACCGTTGAACATACGGCGGTATTAGGACAATTAAAACTCAGCGAGAGTTTTGATGTTGCCCCAGACCAAGAACTAGAGTTTGAGGTTGAATTTGAGTTGCCAACAAATACGCCATTAAGTCTTGGTTGTTGCCATGTGTGGATTGTTACTGATTTGGATATTGATTATGCATTAGATAAGTCAGATAAAGACTTTTTAGATATCACCCCAACACCACGTCAACATGCTGTTCTTAATGGCATGAATGAACTGGGATTTGTGCTTGGTGAAGTCGAGTGTGAGCAAAGTAAACAGCTGGGCGGCAGTTTTGTTCAAGAGTTTGAGTTTAAGGCAACCAACGGCGATTTTGCTGGTCGTGTCGATGAAGTCGAGATTCTGATGGTTAATCATCAAGACCAATTGCAGATATTAGTTGAGGTGGATCGTAAAGCAAGAGGATTTGGTGGTTTTCTAGCACAAATGCTAGGTCAAGATGAAAGTCGCGTATGGCTTGAAATTAATGATTATGAACATCGCCAAGTGTGTGATGTGCTATATCGAGCAATTGCCGATAACTGTTAAGCCGCAATTGACCAAATTTGGGGTGTTGATTCAATGTATTAAGTTATTGACAACCTACGCCGCCATGATTAGCTAAATAAGCTAGTTTAACGAGCTATTAATTTGCTAAACTAGCGCTTTGAAACATTAATTGACTCAATTGTGGCTGCGAAGACTCAAATCTTATTACGTGCTTTTGTTAGAAAGTGCTTCGATGCTTATTTGCTCAAAGCGATTATCCGCGATAGCGGAGCACACTTGTCGCGTAAAGGGCGCTCTAGAAATTGGATCTTAATCGCCGATGGGGCGCAAATAGCTAAAATTATTGAGCAAGTTGACTTGGCTGAACAACCGAGTTGGCATTGGTTTTCGTCGTTGTTAAAAGAGCAACGAGCCAAACTAACCCATGAACAAATCATTGATTTAGTAAAACGTAATCCTGCCATTTCAACCAATCAATTAATTGCCCTTACCGATTGTACATTAGCGCAAGCGCGTAAAGCGCTTGACGATGTAGAGTGGATGGAATAGCCCAGAATATGTTGCCAATATTGTCACTGCATGTTGGCACAAACCTCACGCTAAGGCGTGTATAACAATAATGACCAAAGGTAAAAAATGATTAAACTTACCCGTTTATCAACCAGTCTTTTGCTGGGATCAAGTATGATCCTGGGTGGCTGTGTTGTGACTCAAGCCCCCGTTAAAGAGCAAGCATCTTTGACGGTAGCTGACTATCAGCGCGCAGAAAAACAGCTGCGAGCCACTACAAATGATTTAGTCTATGGCACGGTGCAAAAATCGACATGGCTTAATGCTCACACGCTCGCCTATCGCACACCTGTCGCTGGTGGTTACCAGTTTAAAATTGCTGATTTGAAATCACAGACTACCAAAGATGCATTTGATCATCAGGCAGTTGCCAAGGCATTGACCAATGGAGGTGAGCTAGCCCCCACGACTAGCCTACCTTTTGAGCAGGTGACTTACCTTGAGTCAGGCACAAAAATTAGCGTTAATGTAGATAAGCAGCAGTACCATTGTATTATCGCAAACGCTTCGTGTAACAAAGTGGCTAAAACAAAAAAAGCGCATAACCAAGTTGTCTCCCCTGATGGAACAACCGCAGCCTTTATACGTGATTACAACCTTTGGGTTGTTAATACACAATCAGGCCAAGAAAAGCAGTTAACCTTCGATGGTGTAAAAGACTATGGCTATGCAACTAACAATGCTGGCTGGGTTCGTTCGAAAACACCCGTGATGTTGTGGTCTCCGGATTCGAAAAAAATTGCAACCTTCAGACAAGACGCGCGCGAAGTTAAGTCTATGCATTTGGTGACCACCAATGTTGGTCATCCTAATTTAGATAGTTGGAAGTACCCATTACCGGGTGACAAGCATATCTTTATGATGGAGCGTGTAGTGCTTGATGTCGCTTCAGCTAAGACCACCTGGTTGAAAACCCCAAGCGATTTCCAGCGCTCAACGATTACCGATCATGTTTATAGCCGCGGTAAGATGTTAGATGTGAAATGGAATGATGCGAGTGATTCATTGGCCTTTGCATCGGTTAGTCGCGATCACTCGACGGCAACGCTACGTGTCGCTGATCCTGTCTCAGGTAAAGTATCAACAGTACTTAGCGAGCAAGCGACAACGTTTTTTGAATCAGGTAAAGGCAAGGTTAACTGGAACTACCTACCAGAAACCAATGAAGTTATTTGGTTCTCGCAACGTAGCGACTGGGGCCATTTATACCTTTATGATTTAACAAGCGGCAAGCTAAAAAATCCAATCACCCAGGGTGATTGGAATGTTCAGCAAATTCGCCATATAGATAAAGTTAATCGCACCATTTATTTCACCGGTCGTGGCCGTGAAAATAGCGATCCATATTTTAACTATTTCTATAAAGTACAAATGGATGGCACTGGCTTAACACTACTAACCCCTGAACTTGCAAATCATACGATTAAGCTAAATGAAGCAAAAACGCATTTTCTAGATCTTTATTCAACGCCTAATACACCGGAAAAATCACAAATTCGTGACATCAACGGTACTGTTGCAATAACCCTTGAACAATCAGATATTAGTGATTTAGTCGCGACAGATTGGCGCGCGCCAGAGCCGTTTGTGGTTAAAGATCGCAACGGTGAGTTTGATATCCATGGTTTGATGTATAAACCTTCTAACTTTGATGCAAGCAAAAAGTACCCTGTCATTAATTACCTATATCCTGGTCCACAATCAGGCAGTATCCGTGGTCGTTCATTTGTGGCATCACGCGGCGATAATCAAGCAATGGCCGAGCTTGGCTTTATCGTTATTGAACTTGATGCGTTAGGTACACCAATGCGCTCGAAGAAATTCCATGAGTTTTACTACGGCAACATGGGTGATAGCGGCGTGCCAGACCAAATTTCGGCGATAAAACAACTAGGTGCCAAGAATGCCTGGATGGATTTAGATCGGGTAGGCATTTGGGGCCACTCAGGTGGTGGTTTTGCATCGACAAACGCTATTTTGAAATACCCTGATTTCTACAAGGTTGCGGTAAGTGGTGCTGGTAATCATGACAACCGTAATTATGCTGATGCATGGGGCGAGAAATGGCAGGCGCTACTTAAAGAGAATGACGATGGCACAACCAACTATGATAATCAGGCAAACCAGCTGGTGGTTGATGGCTTAAAAGGCAAATTATTACTTGCGCATGGTACCCTAGATGACAATGTTCCGCCTTTTAACACCTTGATTGTTGTTGATGCGCTAATCAAAGCGAATAAAGATTTTGATTTGCTGATGATTCCAAACGTGCGTCATGGCTTTGCTCGTAGCCCTTACATGATGCGTAAGCGCTGGGACTATTTTGTCGAGCACCTCATGGGCAAAACACCACCGACGGAATATAAAATTGGTGAATTGAACAAATAATTCTATTTTTACGTATTGTTTAAATGCGGCCCAGTTAACCCTGTGCCGCATTTTTATTATGGAGGCAAGGTATGTTCAAAGAACTACTTTTAGGTTTGGTTACTCAAGGATTAGCTGACTTAGCACAGGCTCAGGAAAACGGTAAAGTGCCAAAAAATAGCTTGAGCGAAAGTCACTTTTTTAGTGTGTGGATCGGCCAGGCTATCAAATCTAAGAGATTTGATGTCTGTCTATTTCCCTTATTAAAGCGTTGGCAACAAGAGGCCAGAACAAGCGGCGCAGGAGCAGATTTGAAAACTACTTTTGCCCAGTTGAAATCTACTTATAGCGGGGTGGTAGGGCAACCTGCAGCGACCAAGGAAACCCTTGCCCAATTAGTATTGCTACTAGACGCTCAACAATGGCAGGTGACAACTGATACGATGCTTGGCAAGAAAACATCGATAAAAAGCCAAGGTAATTCATCTTTAGTGATCGCGCCAACGGAATTTGACAATGGATTTAATAAATCGTCGCAAATCAGTTGTTATGTCCGTGGCGATCAGCAACAGTTTATCGATGCCTGTTATTCCCTTGGCTTATTGGTGTTTAAGAAAACCGAGTACAAGTCGATTGTAAAATTCCACAGTCATATGACGTTGGATGCTGACAATAACGATCAAGCGTTACCTGCTTACCCTTCAATTTAGCCAAAAAAATGGCGTGTTTAGTTGTTCTAAACACGCCATTTAATATTTTATTTACAATTCACTATACAGTGAACTGGTGCGCTAGTTTGCGTAGTTGCTGTGCCATTTTTGCCTGCTCGATTGCCGTTGCAGCGATTTCATTAGCATCGGTTGTAACGCCATGTGATTTTCTTTCGACGTTAACAATGTTCTGTGCAATATCTTGAGTCACTGCTGATTGTTCTTCAGCGGCAACTGATATTTGTTCTGTCATTGAAAAGATAGTTGAAACCGATTCACTAATATTGGTCAGCATCTGCTCAACATTTTTAGAGTTACCAACGGCATCTTCTGCTTTTTTCTGACTTGTTTCAATCACTGAGAAGGCGTTGTTGGCATCATTTTGTAGAGAGCCAATGAAGTTTTCTATTTCAGTTGTTGAGTCTTGTGTTCTTTGCGCTAGGGTTCTTACTTCATCAGCAACTACGGCAAAGCCACGTCCCTGTTCTCCAGCTCGTGCTGCTTCAATGGCGGCATTTAAGGCTAACAGATTAGTTTGGTCTGCGACTGATTTTATTACATCAACAACACTTGTGATGTTATTGCTGCTTTCATGCAGGTTGGTAATAGTCTGGGCAAGTGCATTTATTTCTTCCTTAAGCACTTCAATTGACTGATAAGATTGTTGAACGACATCCAAGCCTTCTAAGGATTTTCTATCCGCTTCTTGTGCAGATTCAACCGCTAGCTGAGTGTTGGTCGCCACTTCTTTTACCGTTACCGATATTTCTTCCACTGCCGTTGCTACAAGGCTTATTTCATCTTGCTGCTCAGACATCGCTTGACTATTGTTGACGCAAGTCTGTGATGTTTGCTCTGCACCTGCTGCAAGGACGTTACTGGTGGTTGATATCTCTTCTATGGCAAAGGAGAATTTTTCCAGGGTTTGATTGAGCGCACTGGAAATGCCGCCTAATTCACTTTTACCCAGTAAGCTCGCCTTCGCTGTTAAATCATTGCTGCTTTCTACTCGTAATAGCACATTACCCAAGTCATTCACGCGAGCCACGATATCGCGGATAACCATACCTGAGATGATGAAAGTGACGACAACTAAAACTAAGCTCAGTAAACTACTTAGAATAAGAATATTAGATGCAACACTTTTTGTTTCTTTTGCCAGTGTGATTAGTGAATCACTCAAATGGTTTTCAACTTTCTTTAGTTGCCCAATTCGTCCGGTCGCTTGGCTAAACCAATGGACAGCATCAATATTGAAGGAATCATTTTTTGTCAGTGCAATGTCTTTAAGACGTTTTACTTCGATTACCGCCGCGTGGTCTAACTGCTGTTGTAAAAAGGCTTTGTTTGCGGGTGTAGCGAATACTTGGAAATTGCCAATATAGGTTTCTTGCTCTGATTTTAAGGTGATAAATTTGGCTTTCATGCCATCAACAAAATGATCTTTAGCAAAGGTATTGCTCAGCACAGCACGTTCTATACCAGCGCGCTCTTTACCTTGCAGGAAGTTATAATAGGCAATAGCTTGAGCAACGATAGTACTGTCTTCGCTTTGTTTTGCAATTAACGAAGAGGTCTTAAGTAAGCTGGCATTGGTTTTTGTGTAATACCCTAGCGCATTTTGGATTTTAATAGTTCCGGCATCAACTTGGCGACGAATACTATTGAGTTGGCTTAAGCGGCCTTCAATGTCTCGGGTTAAGCTTTCGAATCCGGGTAACGTAATTTCGTGCTGCTGTAAAAAGGCTTTACGTTGCGCTAGTTTTTTGTCGGTTTCTTTACGTTGACCAACAATTTCTTTCGCAAATTTTTTGCCATTTGAGCCAATAAAACCGGCTGTCATGCCGCGTTCTTTTTGTAGCTCATGCACCAAGTTGGCAAAGTTAGTTGCAACTAATACTGATTGCTCTACCTCTGCCATTGATTGATGAGTCTTGTAGCTCTTGGTAATGGCAAGAATACTGAGCACTAGGACTCCCGTGATAGGCAGCACTAATAAAAGAAATATTTTCTTCTTTAAAGAGATATCCGAAAATTTCATATTTTTCCTTTCAAGAATATAAGATTTGTGAGCATAGAACGTTGTCAATTATTAGGCAAAATTCATGCCTAAGTGCTACTTATCTTTCAGAAATAGGTTGACGTTATTATATATGGGCGGCGGCAATAAATAAGAAAATAGACGCGTTTTTTGCACTTTTATTGATCTCGCCCCATTGTCGGATTGTACTTTAGTATAGTAGGGATTAAAAAATGGGCGAAATCGAGCGATGTAATGCTTGGCATGTACAGTTGCTATTACTTAGATTCGATTCTGAACTGTAGCGAGAGGGGCTGTAGTAAGAAAGGCTGACGTTATTGTTATCTGGTTGGGCTTTGGGTTTTACTTGTAGTGCAGGTGTAAATGGCGTCCCCACCAGGACTCGAACCTGGAGCAGCGGCTTGGGGGCTGATGTTATTGTTATCCGGTTAGACTTTGGGTTTTTACTTGTCGCGTGAATGGCGTCCCCACCAGGACTCGAACCTGGAGCAGCGGCTTAGGAGGCCGCAGTTTTATCCTGTTAAACTATGGAGACACAGAGTAACTGCTTGCATTATATATAATATTTTATAAAAAGATATCTTGGTTAGCTAGTAGTACGCAGTATTTTTCTCGCAACAATTGAAGTTGTAGGTTGTGGTGATGTCTTTCTGTTCATTCTTTCTGGCGGCAGTAATTAAATAAAAGCCAAAGAGGCTGAGTATATTTAGCGATAAAATTTGCCGAGGTAGCTCAATTTCCCATTTCTTTATTTTTGCTAGTGGAGCTGATAAGCTTTTTTAATGTCGATTTAAAAACATAGTGTCTAAGGCAGGATTCACACAAACTGTTTAGGATGGCCAAATGAAATGTTCAAGGAAGGATATTTGTTTATACCCTTGTGGCGGTAAGATACCAAAGCAATATGAAAAATTACTAATCTCTGGTGCTCAAAAAGGACTTAAAGATGACAAAGTTCCATCAGCTTTAATCGATAAAGTAACCCACCTTATAACTGAAGAACTTGATGCCTACGACTTTTGCAGGTGGACAAGAGCTTACATTGGAAAAGAGCTAGTCCCTAAACAACGTATATTGGATAGGTCGATTGTTCATATGTTTGAGCTTTTTTATAGTTCAGTTATTGAAAAGTCAGAACATGGGAGTAAGTTTAAGGAAATTTCCCCAGATTTTTTTTGTGTTGTCCCTAGAGGGGATTGCCTTGATTCATTTCTTAAGATTGTTAAGGAGCAATGTCTTGGCCCTGAAGAAATTGATGCTAAAACGGCGCAACTTGCATCCTTAGTAAAAGACTACTGCCAAGCTGGGATTGTTGATTGGGCAAGTGTTTATAGTAGTCCTGAGTTTAAGGTTTACCTCAATCAATTGATTGAAACCATTTTTGCGCCGATGAACAAAGGACGATCGCCGATCCCTGCATTAAACAACCAAATGCTTGCTAGCCAGTACCCTGGTAGGATTAACCTGTTGTTAAAGCATATGCTGAAGATATGGCAAGCTAATAATCATACCAATCCTACTAAATAATTAACCAGCTATACTCGTTAGAATAAACAATATCTGCGTTGCTCTCAGTCCCAATCGCTAGCTATTGGTCAATCGAGCGCCTTGTTCTAATTTATTCTACCTAAGTACAGCAAGACAACTTAATTAATGGAATTGGTATTAATGTTTAATGGGCTGGCTGAGTCATTTTATTTGGTTGTAAGATCTCGTGAAGTTGCTCATGGGTTAGCAGGTTTTTGTCTTTAATTAAGGTAATAACAGGAATGCCTGTTGCCAATGCTTCTTTGGCGATGCGACTTGAGGTTTCATATCCTAAGTGCGGGTTGAGCGCTGTGATAAGGCCAAGACTACCGTCGAGTAAGTCGCGACACCGCGTTTGGTTTGCCTTAATATCTTGCACACATAAATTATTGAACATATTACAGGCATTAGTTAACAGTTCAATTGAATTAAAAATATTAACTGCAATTAAAGGCTCCATAGCGTTTAACTGTAGTTGGCCTGCCTCAGCAGCCATTGTTATTGCCATGTCGTTGCCGATAACTTGATAAGCACACTGACTGACAGCCTCTGGGATCACCGGATTCACTTTACCCGGCATAATCGAACTTCCGGGTTGGCGCGCTGGTAGCATTATTTCACTTAACCCTGCGCGTGGGCCCATGCTGAGTAATCGTAAATCATTGGCGATTTTTGATAGCTTGAGTGCAAAACGTTTTAACACGGCACTATAAATAACAAACGCGCCCATGTCGGAGCTGGCTTCTATTAAATCGCTCGCTGGTTCAAAGGGGATTCCAGTGGCTTTTGCTAAATGATTGATAGCGAGTTGGCTATACCCATGTAGTGTATTAATGCCAGTGCCCACGGCTGTGCCACCTAAGTTAATTTCCTGTAGTAGGGCACTTGTATTGCTCAGTAGTTTTACATCTTCTTTGATTGTTGATGCAAAGCCTTTAAATTCTTGGCCTAGTGTCATTGGTACAGCATCTTGCAACTGGGTCCGGGCGAGCTTGATAATAGAGTCGAACTCAGCGGCTTTTACCATAAAAGACTGCTCTAGCATGTTCATGCTGCGTAATAAGTCTTGTTGCTTAAATAAGATAGCTAAACGCACTGCAGATGGGTAAACATCATTGGTAGACTGTGACATATTTACATCGGTGTTGGGGTGTAGGTATTGATACTGGCCTTTGCAATGGTCTATTTTCTCTAGTGCTACATTGGCAATCACTTCGTTCATATTCATATTACTGGAAGTTCCCGCGCCACCTTGAATCATGTCAACGACGAAATGATTGTTGTAGTCCCCCTTAATAATATCCTCACAGGCACTGGTTATTGCCTGCTTCTTTGATTGACTTAGTAAGCCTTGCGTATAGTTAGCTTCGGCACAGGATGCTTTGGTATAAGCCAGCGCTTTGATTAACTCAGGGTAGGATTGCATTGTTTTACCCGATAATTGAAAATTATCGATAGCGCGTTGCGTTTGAATGCCAAAGTAGTGAGTATTATCTAGTATTTTACTGCCTAAAAGATCAGTTTCGGTACGGGTGTTATTGCTCATTGTTATAGCGGCTTAATGTTGGCTTTGTCGTGTCGGCTAAGATAGTTGGATGTGCTTTTGATTGCCAATGCCGATTAGCCCTTAACGTTATGCAGATTGTGCATAATGTTGTTTGTTCGGTTATACAATCTAATGAGCTATATTAGAGGGTGATGTTTTTTAGGCAATGCCACACGGGGCATAATTGGCTATTTTGTTGATCGTTACGATACAGTCTTACTTCTAATTCCAGCTCCCATTGCTCATCGCCTGCAAGCAAAAGCTGGCCGCTTTTCAATTCTTGTTTAACGCTGAAATCAGGGATCCAGGCCACGCCTAAGCCTTTTAAAGCCATCATCTTCAAACTATCAGCCATGGGCGCTTCGAGACATTTCTCAATATATAGTGAGTGTCCTTGCTGGGTGATCAGCTGGTTGACAACGCGGCCAAGATATATGTTGTGCTGATAGGCCAAATAAGGAATTTTTTGGTTTTCTATCGCAAGGTTATACTTTCTTGTTTTGTCAGTATTTGCTGCGGTCACGGGTAATAATTTGATTTTAGCCACTAAAATTGAATCAGCAACGCGTGAAGCCAGCAGTGGATCGCTAAAAGCGAGTAGGTAATCACAGTGTTTTGAGTCGAGTAGATTAATGCAGTCATCGGCATCAGCAACGCTTAGCGAGGTCTCGATGTTAACGTCGAGTTTGGTAAACTGCTCTACCACCGTTGGCAAGACACCTAATGATAGCGTGTGTGTTGCAGCAATGCGGACGATGAGTTTACTTTGGTTATGTTGCTCAAATCGTTGGCTAAAACTATTTAGCTCATTGAGCATCTTTTGTGCGGTGAGCGCAAAGGCTTCCCCTTGCTGCGTTAATTTGACCGGGTAGCGTTGTCGGTTGACTAATTGGTATCCAATCTGTTGCTCTAACGCTTTTATTCTACGGCTGTACGCTGGTTGGCTGACATGGCGTAACGCAGCAGCGCGAGAAAAGTTGTTGGTTTGTGCAAGCACAACAAAGTCCTTTAGCCACTTAGTTTCAATGTTCATTTAGAGGTTTGTCCTTGTGCCATGTGAACGAATTTACGTATAAAGATCATCCCATTTGAAGGTTTGCTTGTCACTATTTAAATGATTTACATAACGAAGGGCACCCATCGCCTTAGATTGTTATAGCGATGGGTAAATACCAAGCATGGTTGGTATAAGGTTAGGCTATTGTTTTTTAACGATGTCGTTTAGGTTTATGTCACCGTAATTTGTTCCGCTCTGGGGCGTTAACACGGTGTGAGAACGGTTTACCTGGGTCGCCAGCAACGTTGTCGAGTTAATCACAAGGGACTGTCTTGAGATCCCGTTGTTATCGATAAACTGCGTGTTGTGATAAACACTAAACTTATCACCGGACTTTATGCCGTGATTACTTCCCAGGTTTACGGTGACTGCTTGATTGTCAACCCGCACTATTGGTGCTGTTAGCTCGGCACAATAAAGCGCTTGGTTTAAATCGCTACTAATAGTTAGCAATTGAGCTTGAATAGCATTGCCATAATCAGATGTCCAAAACTCATCTGAATTTACATCAACTAGCTGCGTCTTGCTGTGTGGCCAGTCACCCTGTGCGGTATAGGATTTACTCCACACTTGTTCTGAACTGTTACCGTCAAATAACGCAACACGCAGGCCAAACTGTCTTTTGGGAGTATGGGATGATAATCCATACCACTTAGACTTTGGCTGGTGCATCGATAAATCGGTGATTTCTCCAGTGAGTAAGTATTGGGTATCGGCGTGTTGTGTTAGCACTTGCACCGGCGTTGGAAATTGATTTTTTGTTAGGGCTTGGTTGGAAACTGCCTGCTCAACCTCCAGCAGTCTGGTGGCCTTGTAAGTGCCTTGATGATCATTAAGTACACTAAATAATTGGTGTGCGGTTTGCTTGCCAATATCGAATATGGAACCGCGCACGGCTTGCTGGCGGTGACGTATAGGAAATTTGGTGATGGCGATTGTGTTGCGCGTATTGCCGGTTGGGCATTGCGTCTCTTGGTTAATGATATCTGCGCGAATCGTTAGGGTAATTTGAGTGTCACTTTGAGTTTCGGAAATTAATTGTAAGCTTCTTACGCTACCTTGAGACTGCACTTCAAAGCGGTCTGATGTCAGCAAACCATTACTCATTTGTGCAACGCTTTTGACTTGAGCGCCTGAGAATAATAACGCCTGCTTTAGCGCATCTTGCACTGCCAGATTACGTGCACTGTCTTTATTATCGTTAATTATCTGGGCACTTCCAGTGGCCTCAACCCATTGTGCATGCGCCGCATTTAGGGAGGCTAACAAAAGTAGGGTAACTAGCGTAATGAATCTATTCATGGCTGTTCTCTTAGTTAACAACTTTACGGGCTAAAGAAGAATTGGTATAGAGTTTATAAACAGCGGTGAAATCAAGCGTTAGCTCGGTTGAATAAATATCTTCACTCAGTGGGTAGCTCTTAGTGACCTTAGCGCCTCTGATTAACCCTTGCACAGATGCCTTTAAACTTGAGTCTTGCATGACCAATTGATTGAAACTTGAATTTCCTTGTACCGAAAACCCATGCACTTGTTCTGTCAATTCGCGATACGCATCAAGCTTGGAGGCACGCATTGCGTTTAGCATCTTCTCGGTTTTATTACTGCCTCGTTGTGAGGAGATTGGGGCATAGCCAACGGCGTAAATGATGGTAGATTCTTGAGGTTCTTCAGCACGATACTTAATATGCGTTGTCGAACTACATGCCGATAATAGGCAAAGCAATAAGATTGAACTGATAATGTACTTCATGGCTAGCCCTATTTTTAGATGAAATTTAATGCTCAATTTGCATGTTGGTGTTGTATTAAGTAAGAAAAAGCTATGCTGAAATGTAGCCACTAGATGAACCTGCGCCGCGTGTTTTTCCCTTGGCATTATAGGTCATAGAATTGCCTGAGCGTTTTTGCATGATTGAGCGTTGCAATCGATTTAAGCTGTTGATGCTAAGGTCAATAGCCCGACCATTCTCCAAGTTCTTTTGCTGGCATAACTGGGCCAGTTCTGTGATTTTTTGTTTAATCGGGTGAAGATGCTCAGGTAATGGCTGCTGAGCTAAATGTTCACCAATTTGTTGGTCTAGTTCATTTAGCTTGTGCAGAAGAGATTCTTTTTGCTGGGCTAGGGTTTCAATTGTTTCATGTTCTCTGTCTACTAATGCCTGTTTCTCAATATCAAGAATATTATCCAATTGCTCTATGCAATGATGCTGTGTCTTAAGAAACTCAGTTAGTATGTCAGTAGTCATTTAAAATATCTTCTCTAGTTCTCCCTCAAATTTAGCTAAGTTAGCAGCAAGTTTATCTGGGTCGACTTTGTAGTCTCCAGCAGCGATAGCTTTCTTGATGCTATCCACCTTTTCTTGATTAACTGAGGAAGTATTGTTTAACTTGTCTCTAATCTTATGCAACTGTTGTGCCTGCTGGGTAAGCGACACTGAATCTTTTGCTTGAGGCTGGCTCTGAGCTTGAGTTTGCGCATTCTGTTGGACACTTTGCTGTTTAACGCTTTGCGTGTCTGATTGCGCCTTGCTCTTTAAACTGTCAAGTTGTTGGCTATGCGCTCCAGCCAGTTTATTTAGTTCTATTGCCATGATTAGCCTCTGCAAAAAAAGTTCTTCACCCCCTATATCGGCGGCTTAGTATATTACTTTAGTATTTTTATTAATTTATTTCAATTTCACCAACAGCCACCACTCGGCCTTCAACACGCCTGCCGGAACTGTTATTTTTTGCGGCAATTATTTGCCCCATACTGCCGTCACTAAGGGCGGTGCCGGATGACTTTATACTGAGGTGATTATTTCGAACATATAGGGATACCGGATCGCCCTTACATACTAGACAAATGAGGCTGCTTAATAATGGACGGCCTTGTTGAACATGACGTTTTACTCTTGAGCCAACCACAGCGGCAATGCTTAGTGTTGTTTCGCCCCGTAATGTCGAGATGTCAAAATATTGCATTTGTAGGTTATCTTCACTGAGTCGTGTGCCTGGTGAAAGGTTGTTTGTCGCCGTTACAATTGCCATTAAGGTTTTAACTCGAACTGAGACATAAAGCTTCCATTGGTCTTTGCAAATCACACTGACCGTATTATTGCGACGAATGCTTTGTTTCCCTGCTAAATTTATTTCCAACGGTGTGAGGCACTGGGTAAGTTTTCTGCGTTTGTCGATTGGCGTAACAATTATTTCAATTTTTTTATTAGGGTTAGGCTCAATCTGTGTTCTAATATATTGGTGAATTTTATTTTCTACAGTGCTTTGAGTGCTTTGAGTGGTTGCTGACAAGTTAATTGAAAACATCAACGCGCATAATGTAACTATGCCGAATTTTGTTGTTTTTAAAATCTTAGTTTGTTTGAAGGTGATCATCAGCCGTTATTCTTAATGTGAGAGTAAAAAATATTTGTTTTAGTTGGCGTATTACAGCATCAATTGTTTTATTGCGCTTTCAGGGATGAATTTAACACGAATTAACTATTTTCTCTATCCGTCTATTAATTTGGAGCTACTATGGCCAGCGTTTTAGATTCAGTTAACCAACGAACTCAGCTCGTTGGCCAAAACCGTCTTGAGTTATTACTTTTTAAGCTTAATGGACGCCAGCGCTATGGCATCAATGTTTTTAAGGTTAAGGAAGTTCTGCAATGTCCTCGTTTGACATCATTACCCAACTTAGCGCGTGAAGTAAGAGGTATTGCACACATTCGTGGTGAAACAATTTCTATCATTGATTTGAGCCTCGCTACTGGGGGACAGGAAATTGACGATCTAGAGAATCGGTTTGTTATCATTACCGAATATAACCGCTCGATACAGGGGTTTTTAGTTGATTCAGTTGACCGAATTATCAACTTAAATTGGGAACAAGTGATGCCACCTCCGGAAGGGGCTGGGGACGAGAATTACCTTACCGCGGTAACTGAAGTAGAGAAAGACATTGTCGGCATTCTAGATGTTGAAAAAATCTTGCTAGAGGTTGCGCCTAACAATGCCGAAATGACCGATGAGGTGTTACAGGATGCTAAGGATGCTGTCGGCGATAGCCAGAAAATGATAATGATTGCCGATGATTCGATGGTTGCCCTTAACCAGATAAAGCGTGCGTTAATACCGCTTGGCCTGGACATTATGGAAGGGAAAAACGGTCGCGATACACTTGAACAGTTACTGGCGCTTGCTGATACTTGCGAAAAGAGTATTACCGAAAAATTAGGGCTGTTGATTTCTGACATCGAAATGCCTGAAATGGACGGTTATACATTGACCTCAGAAATTAGAAACAATGAAAAACTCAAGGATTTGCGCGTTATTTTACACACATCGTTAAGTGGCGTATTTAATCAAGCCATGGTTGATAATGTCGGTGCGGATGATTTCATTGCCAAGTTTAATCCTGTTGATCTTGCTGACGCTGTAGAGCGCAACATTAATCTGATGCATTCTGATAATGCGAGGGTAGCATCCAGTGAAAGCTAATGAGTTGTCGCCTGCAGAATATAGCAATTTTTGTAATTTTCTGGAACAACATTGTGGGATTGTCTTAGGTGCTTCGAAACAGTATTTGGTACGTAGTCGTTTATCGCCATTGATTAGCGAACACAGGTGTGATTCATTGTCTGCTCTTGTTCGACGGGCGATGGAGCCTCGTGAGAAGGCGCTACGTTCAGTTGTTATAGACGCGATGACCACGAATGAAACCCTGTGGTTTAGAGACCGATACCCTTTTGAGATTTTGTCTCAGCGATTGCTTGTTGAGTTTAGCAACTTAAATAGGCCGCTTAAAATATGGTCCGCCGCGAGTTCCTCTGGACAGGAACCCTATTCAATTGCGATGACTTGTTTAGAGTTCCAAGAGAAGAACCCTGGCGCGTTAAAGCGTGGTTTTGAAATATTAGGTACCGATATTTCTCCAAGTATGCTGGCGCACTGCCAAAAAGGCGAATATGACAAGTTGGCACTGTCAAGAGGGCTATCTGCTGAGCGTCAGCGTAAGTACCTAGAGCCTGGCAGCGATGGCTGTTTTAAAATGAAGCAATCAGTAAAACAGCATGTTAAATTTCGCCCGTTAAATTTACTCGATAACTTTGCTTCAGTAGGTCGCTTTGACATTATTTTTTGTCGTAATGTACTTATTTACTTTTCGCCAGAAGTAAAACGGCAAATATTTGCCAATTTTGCCAAGGTGGCAAACACTAACGGTTACTTGATGCTTGGCGCATCGGAGTCCGTCAATGGGCTTACTAATGAGTTTGAAATGAATCGCTGCCCTGCAGGCATTGTCTATAAAGCGAAAAAATAATAGCTCATCCAATCTAAAGCAGCATTGTGCTGCTTTAGATCTTCATTAATCACATCCTTTAGCTTCCTTATCGTTAACTTCACTAAAAAAATTAATTACTGCTACTTTTTGGCACACCGTTTGCTTTGTATATACAAAACCATACGAGAGACAAAATTATGGCAATCTCATTTGATAAAGCATTAGGCATTGCTCAACACACTGTTGGTATTCGCTCAAAACGTGCTGAAATTATTGCAAGTAATATCGTTAATGCTGATACCCCACACTACAAAGCAAGAGATTTAGACTTTGCTAGTGCGTTGCGTGGTGCCAAGTCAGAATTAACCTCTAGTATGGCTCGTACCCATGAGAAACACTTTTCTGTTACCTCTACTATTGACGATGGCGTTGCTTTTCGCGTACCTAACCAACCTGATACAGGGGACGGTAATACCGTTGATGTACAAGTGGAACGAAACTTGTATATGCAAAATGCATTAGAGTATCAATCTAGCTTACAGTTTCTTGGCGGTAAGTTTAAAGGGCTAAAATTAGCCATTAAGGGAGCTTAATAATGAGCTTATATAATATTTTTGACGTTGCTGGCTCAGGCATGAGCGCACAATCACTGCGTTTAAACGTAACAGCATCAAATATCGCGAATGCAAACAGTGTTAGTAGTAGCCTTGAGGAAACTTATCGCGGCCGCCATCCGGTTTTTGCCGCTGAGATGCAAAAAGCTGCCGCAGGGCAAAGTGAATCCGTGCCCGTTCAGGTGTTGGGCATTGTCGAAGACCAAGATCCATTGCGTCAAGAATACAACCCAAATCATCCGCTGGCCGATAAAGATGGCTTTATCTATAAGCCAAACGTCAATGTGATGGAAGAAATGGCTAATATGATGTCAGCTTCACGTTCGTATCAGACAAATGTTCAGGTAGCTGACGCTGCAAAACAGATGTTAATGAAAACACTTCAATTAGGTAAATAAGGGATTAAGCCATGAGTACAATTAGCACCGGTAATGCTTACCTTGATTCACTACGAGTTGCCGAAGAAAAAGTGAAAGTAGATGATGGCTCCAACCAAATGTTGGACCAAGAAGACTTTTTAAAACTTTTAACAGAGCAACTGTCTATGCAAGACCCATCTAAGCCTGTTGATAATGACCAGATGATTTCACAAATGGCTTCTTTTAGTACCGTTGAAGGGATCTCGCAGATGACTAATCAATTTGAGAGTCTTAATTCTGTGATGACATCCTCGCAAGCGCTGCAGGCTTCGACCCTGGTGGGCCAAAAAGTTCTGATCCCTGCAAATACAGGACATCAGGCATCTGGTGAAGGAATTGACGCGGTTATTAGTCTTCCGGAGCCATCACCTGGTGTTAGCGTTGCGGTGCAAAGCTCTACAGGTGAATTAATCAAAACAATCAATCTAGCTAACTTACCAGCGGGTAATAACGAAATCAGCTGGGATGGTACCGATGAAAGCGGCAATCTTGTAGAAGCCGGAAATTACACAATTAAAGCCACTGGTAAAGTGGACGGTGAAGTGCAAGAACTTGCCGTATCAACATACAGTCATGTCGCCAGCGTTAGCTTAGGTAACAGCGCTAACGGTGTCATTTTAAATCTAAGAGGTCTCGGCAATATTTCGCTTAACGAAGTGTTAGCGGTATCCGAAGGTTAATCTAAAGAGGAATTTACTATGTCTTTTAATATTGCACTAAGCGGAATTGCCGCGTCGAAAAAAGATCTTGATGTTACGGCTAATAATATTGCCAACGTAAATACTATTGGTTTTAAAGAATCTCGTGCCGAATTTGCTGATGTGTATGCATCATCTTTATTCACTAATTCTAAAACTAAAGCCGGTGACGGTGTAACTACTGCACAAGTTGCTCAGCAATTTCATCAAGGTAGTCTCTCTTTTACTAATAACGCGTTAGATTTAGCGATTACCGGTCCAGGGTTTTTTGTCACATCTAGCGATTTAGATACAAGTGATTTAACCTTTACTCGTGCAGGTGCTTTTAAGCTAAATAACGAGAACTTTATTGTTGATGCTAATGGCAACTACTTACAAACCTATCCGGTAAATAATGACGGTAGCTCCGCCGCCATTAATTTGACCACCACCAATGGAATCCAAATACCTGAAACTGCGGGTATTCCAGAAATGTCTGGTCAGGTAAAAATGTCGATGAATCTACCGGCAACGGCGACGCCACTAACTGTTGCTGATTTTGACATTAATGATCCTGCGACCTATAACCATTCAACATCAGTTACTATTTATGATTCACTGGGCCAGGCTCATGTGCAAACGACATATTTTGTAAAAGATAACCTGGCGCCAGCGGCTAATCCGAACCGATGGGCAGCATTTACATCTGTCGATGGAACTCAGGTAAATGCCGTGCCTCCGACGGATGCAACAGCATTGATAGCGCCAACAACCAATGGTCATATTGGTACTTATGTAAACTTTAATACTAGTGGTGTTTATGTTCCGCCTTCACCAGTAGATGTGACTTATCAGCCATTAGGTAATGTCGCTGGTGGTGCTAACGCGATAGGCGATGGCCCTAATCAATCACAATCACTGACTACTCGCCTAGAAGCTCCAACGCAATTCTCGGCTGGTTTTGAGGTTACCTCGTTAGAGCAAGATGGTAAAACTGTCGGTCGTTTGACAGGGGTTGAAATTGGCCCTGATGGGTTAGTTAAAGCCACTTATAGTAACGGTACATCTGAGCCTTTAGGTCGTGTTGCTATGGCGCGCTTTGCCAATGAGCAAGGTTTAACACAGATAGGCAATACGTCTTGGAAGCAAAGTTTAGATTCTGGTGAGCCATTGGCCGGTGAAGGCGATAGCGGCACATTTGGTACCATCAACTCTGCCGCTTTAGAGCAGGCTAACGTAGATTTGACCACTGAGCTTGTTGATTTGATCACCGCTCAGCGTAACTTCCAGGCAAACTCCCGTGCACTTGAAGTTAACCAAACACTATCTCAAACAATATTACAAATCAGATAGATAGCAATATAAAGATGGGGGAACCCTTTGGGTTCACCCATTTGTTGACACTATACTTCTTCATTTATCTTCCAAAAATTCCATTTCTATTTTTCTGGCACACACTTTGCATTTGAGTATCTAACTAGACTTTTTTAAGTCATTAGATAATTTTTTGACGGGGTGAACTATGGATAAGCTACTTTATATATCCATGAGCGGTGCGAAAGAAAACCTTAACGCCACAGCGCTTAGAGCAAATAACTTAGCCAATGCCAAAACCACAGGTTTCAAATCTGACATTGAGCAGGCTAGGGCAATGCAAGCATTTGGCGAAGGGATGCCAACTCGTGTCTTTTCTTTGACAGAACGCCCCGCCCAAGACTTTTCAGCTGGACCATTAATCTCTACTTCGCGTGACTTAGATGTTGCGGTTCAAGGTGAAGGTTGGTTGGTCGTCGAGGCCGAAAATGGTGAGCCTGCGCTTTCTCGCGCTGGTTCTTTACAAATTGATGCTCAGGGCATGCTTCGCAATGGTGCTGGTCAATTTGTTTTGGGTGATACGGGGCCGATAGCGCTGCCAATACCGGTTGATAAGCTGAAAATTGGCAATGATGGTGTGATCACCGTACATCCGCTTGGGGCACCAGCCACGGTGACAGAAGAGGCCGGACGGTTACAGCTGGTTAACCCAGCACGTCAAGATTTAGTCAAAGGAAATGATGGACTGTTTCGCCTTAAAGATGGCGGTCCGTTTGAGCAAGACGCTGATGTTACCATCGCCAGCGGGATGCTCGAAGGAAGTAATGTTAATTCTGTCAGTGAAATGGTTGATTTGATTAGTCTGCAGCGTCAATTTGATATGCAGGTCAAGATGATGAAAACCGCCGAAGAAATCGATACATCGCAAGACCGTTTACTGCGTTTAAGCTAATTTAGGAGAAGACTCATGCATGCAGCATTATGGATCAGCAAATCAGGTTTAGATGCACAACAAACTGATATTGCGACAATTTCAAATAACCTTGCCAATGCGAGTACTGTGGGATTTAAAAAATCACGCGCTGTATTTGAAGATTTGCTTTATCAAAACATTAATCAGCCAGGGGGTAAGTCCTCTCAAAATACCGAGCTGCCTGCAGGTCTAATGTTAGGTGCCGGAACCAAGGTTGTTGCGACTCAAAAAGAGTTTTCACAGGGCAATATGCTAACAACTGAGAATTCGCTTGATTTTATGATTGAAGGCTCAGGTTTTTTTGAAGTTCTGATGCCTGATGGCAACATTTCCTATACCCGAAATGGCCAGTTCATGCTCAATGAAGAAGGGCAAATTGTGACTCCGGGCAGTGGTTACTTACTTCAGCCTGCCATCACTATTCCACCAGACGCACAAAGTATTACGCTGTCTTCGGAAGGTGAAGTTTCCGTGCGCCAAATTGGTCAGGCAGAAAATACCGTTGTTGGTCAAATAACAATTTCTAACTTTATAAACCCTCAAGGGTTAGAACCGATGGGTCAAAACTTATATACCGAAACAGGTGTTAGTGGTGCGCCAATCCAAGGCAACCCAGGTCTTGATGGGTTAGGTTCACTCCGCCAGGGGGCGCTTGAAACATCAAATGTTAATGTGACTGAAGAGCTGGTGAATTTAATAGAATCGCAGCGTGTTTATGAAATGAACTCCAAAGTGATTTCTGCCGTTGATCAAATGATGAGCTTTGTGACACAACAGCTTTAGTATTACCGATAGTTAGGGGAGTTAGCCAAATGAAAAAATTACTATTATCAGCTGCCGTGGTCACTTTACTTAGTGGCTGTATGAGTACTGTTAGCAATAAGCCTATTGCTGATGATCCTTACTACGCACCTGTTTACCCAGCTGCGCCGGCCATGAATATTGTGAAAACAGGCTCGCTCTTTAACGCCAATAAACTCGACAGTTTATACGCTGATGTTAAAGCGCGTCAGGTTGGCGATATTATCGAAGTGGTTCTCAGTGAAAGTACTTCTGCTAAGAAAAAAGCCAATAATAATACCAAAAAAGATAACAAGTTTAATTTATCTCCCGTTACCGCCTTAGGAAAAAACGTCACCATTGGCGGTAATGAAATATCGGTTGGCATGAATCAAGCGAGTGAGTTTAAAGGCACTGGCACGGCTGACCAGTCAAATAGTTTAACTGGCTCTATTTCTGTTAGCGTGGTTCAGGTACTCGATAATGGCAATCTGATTGTGCGCGGTGAAAAATGGATGACCATTAACAACGGTGATGAGTTTATTCGCCTTAACGGTATTATTCGTCCACAAGATATTAGCGCCGATAATCAAATTGAGTCTATCCGTGTTGCAAACGCCAGAATTCAATACTCAGGTACGGGGTCTTTCGCTAATTCACAAAAAATGGGATGGTTGGCACGATTCTTCAATAGTGGTATGTGGCCGTTTTAAAACGTCAATTATTCGTCGGGTGACTTACTATGAAAAAACTTAACTTATTTGCTCTATCACTATGTGTTTTTGCATTGCTTGCTGGTGAGGCCAATGCGCAAAGAATCAAGGACCTAGCGTCTGTTAAAGGGGTTAGAAGCAATCAGTTAGTTGGCTACGGACTAGTGGTTGGCCTACCGGGCGTTGGCGAACAAAGCCCTTTTACAGACCAAAGCTTCATGACGATGTTACGTAATTTTGGCATATCGATGCCCGCTGGCATTAAGCCAAAGATAAAAAATGTTGCGGCTGTCGCAATTCATGCCGATCTTGAACCCTTTGCAAAGCCTGGCCAGACGATGGATATTACTGTGAGCTCCGTTGGCAGTGCAAAGAGTCTGCGCGGCGGCACATTATTACGAACTTTCCTTAAGGGATTAGATGGCAATGTTTATGCCGTAGCCCAAGGTAGCTTAATGGTGTCAGGTTTTAGTGCCGAAGGGGCTGATGGTTCGAAAGTTATTCAAAACACCCCGACTGTCGGTCGCATTCCAAATGGGGCGATCGTTGAGCGAGAAGTACCAAACTCCTTTGGCCAAGGTGACTACATTACCTTTAATTTACACAATTCTGATTTTTCCACAGCGCAAGAGTTTGCTCGGGTCATTAACGCGACTCTGGGCGATGGTGTGGCCAAGCCAATGGATGCAACATCAATTCAAGTCAGTGCACCACGGGATACATCTCAGCGTATTGCTTACCTTTCCGTATTAGAGAATCTTGATGTGAAACCAGCAACGGCTTCAGCAAAGATTATCGTCAACTCTCGTACTGGTACCATTGTGATTGGCCAGCAAGTACGGTTACAGCCAGCAGCAATCACTCATGGTTCCTTGACTGTTACTATCGCAGAAGCCGCGGCTATTTCTCAACCTGCGGCGTTGGCTGGTGGCGAAACGGTGGTGGTTGATAACTCAATTGTTGATGTCGACCAAGATGATAGTCGTATGTTTAAGTTTACCCCCGGCACTACGCTCGATGAGTTAGTACAAGCGGTTAATCAAGTTGGCGCATCGCCATCTGATTTAATGGCCATTCTTGAAGCCTTAAAACAAGCCGGTTCTCTTCACGGCGAACTGATTGTAATTTAGGAGACTATTATGGATTCTTTATTAAATCAGGCGATGCCCCTGGCGCCTCGCGCTAACCAAGCTATGTCACAGGCGTCAAACTACCAAGATATCAGCTCATTAGATAACTTGCGTAAGGAAGCGCAAGGCGATGAAAAAGCAGCACTAGAAAAAGTTGCCAAGCAATTTGAAGGTATCTTCATGAAGATGCTGCTAAAAAGTATGCGTGAAGCTAACAAAGCCTTTGAATCGGAGTCGCCGTTTAACAGCCAAAGTAGTGAAACCTATCGCAACATGCACGATGACCAAATGGCGATGGAGTTAAGTGAAAACGGAAGCCTAGGGCTTGCAGGGCTTATTGTGCAGCAACTAAGTCCGCAAAGCAGCGGCTTTACGCCAAGTTCTGTATTGCGCTCTGATAGTGGTATGCCAATGACTCAAGCCGCCGCTAGCCGTAACAATACCGCTAGCGAAGTTCCAGCAAGTATCGACAAAAATTTGGCTCAAGTAGCGCAACAACCTAAGTTTACCTCCCCAAAAGATTTTGTAGAGCAACTATTGCCATTAGCCAACAAGGCCGCGAAAGAGCTGGGGGCATCGCCAAACTTATTGATTGCACAAGCCGCGCTTGAAACAGGCTGGGGTCAAAAAATTGCCGCGAAACAACCACAGCAATCGAGTTTTAATTTATTTAATATTAAAGCAGATAAGCGCTGGGATGGAGAGAGTGCGAAAGTCTCAACATTGGAATACCGTGATGGCGTTGCAGTGCGCGAGAAAGCGCAGTTTCGAGCCTATGACGACTTTAAGCAAAGCTTTGAGGATTTTGCCGGATTTATTAAAAATTCATCCCGTTATCAGCAGGCCATGGAGAATGTATCCAATCCGGCAAGCTTTTTGCAGGGTATTCAAAAAGCTGGGTATGCCACCGATCCGAACTATGCTGATAAGGTGATGTCAGTCCTGGGTCGAGTTAATCAGTTTGTTAAGTAATCACTGATATTGGGTTAGTTAAAGGAATATTATTATGGGCGTTGATTTATTACAGTTAGGTGTTGGTGGCTTGTTGACTTCACAGCAGCAACTGAGCACGACTGGTCATAATATTGCCAATGTTAATAATGATGCTTATTCACGTCAGCGTGTTATTCAAGAAACCACTTCACCACTGGGCGTAACTAAAGATTTTTTAGGAACCGGTACCAAGGTTAAACAGATTGAGCGTGTATTCGATCAGTTTAGGTACAATGAGTTGGTGTTTAACCAGACTTTAAATAGTGGTGCGAGTGCGACGGCGCAAAAACTGCAGCGTCTCGATGAAACCATGTCACTGACAGGTTCGGGGATTTCTGATTCGCTTAATGGTCTATTTTCGGCAGTAAATTCACTGATTGATATTCCAGGTGACATTGGTTTACGTGAGGTGATGTTGGCAAAGGCTAATAACCTCTCACAAAATATGGAGTCAATGCAGCGCTCACTTAATGCAGAATATACTGCAGTTAATGAAGAGCTTGAGGCAAGTGCTCAAATGGTGACAAAAATTGCCGAGCAACTGGCAACGATAAACCGCGATGTCGTCAAAGCTTCGGCCAATGGTGGCACCCCAAGCGATTTACTCGATCGTCGTGACGAGTTAGTGAAAGAGCTATCTACCTATACGGCAGTTTCAACCATTGAAACAAATGATAATGCACTAAATGTCTATATCGCTAGTGGCCAAACGCTAGTTACTGGCACCACTCATTTTAGTGTTAAGGCGGCTGCAGGCAACCCTGAACCCAACAAATTACAAATTGCGATTGTTACAAATAATGGTGTCGAGCAGAACTTGTCAGCCGACAGCCTTGGCGGCAGCTTGGGCGCTATTATCAACTATCGTGATGGCGTCTTAACCGATACGATGAATAAGATTGGGCAAAGCGCGATTACCGTTGCCCATGCATTTAATGAAGTGCAATCACAAGGATACGACTTAAACGAATTACCTGGTCAAAACTTATTTAAAGATATTAATCAACAGCAGGTGACAGAACAACGTTTTATGGCCAAATCCAGCAATGCTGGTGATGCGCTTGGTGTTGTTGAAATCACTGATATTAACCTGCTCACTGGGCATGATTACTCAATGACTTATCAGGCCGGTAACTATGTGATGACGAATATGAGTACGGGGGCCAGTCAAACACTAGTGGAGAGCCCGGTTGGTACGTTTAGCGGCACTGATGGGTTTGTGTTTAAACAGACAAGTGGCACGCCAGCAAATGGTGATGACTTTATTATTCAGCCAACCCGTCAAGGGGCGGCACACCTGGATGTAGAACTGTCTAACCCAGAGCAAATCGCAACATCCTCAATTGTTGAAGCCTATCCCTCCGACAATAATATCAATAGTGCCAAACTTGAGGTTACCAGTGTAAATAACGCTGCTGCACCCGGATTCCCGGTAAAAGGTAGTGGTGCGACAGTAGAAGTACATGAGTCTGCGCCTGGTGTTTTCACTTATCAGGTTTTTGACAGTAGCGGTGTAGCGCAGGATATTTTTGATGCCAGTGGCACCAACCTTGGAACCTCGCCAACTTACACAACTGGCCCATTAGAATTTAGTAGTGTCGGTTTGAGCTTCACGTTAACAGGTCAAGCAATAGGTCAAACGAGTAATGCACCAGAAACCTATCATGTTGATTATGCATTTGGTGAGGGCAACAACACCAATATTGTTAACATGGCAAACCTAGCTGATATGCAAATAGCTGACAATGGCCGTTCAACTATTTCAGATGTCTATGAAGAGGCGATTACTCATGTAGGCGCCGCCACCGCTGCCGCAAGAGTGGAGCTTGGAGCAACTCAAACGCTTTACGAACAAGCACAAGCCAGGGTTTCTAGCACCTCGGGGGTTAACCTTGATGAAGAGGCCTCAAACTTGATGCGTTATCAACAAGCCTATTCAGCCAGTGCGCGAGTCATTTCGACTGCAAATGAAATATTTCAAACCTTGCTTCAAGCAGCGAGATAGGAGTAACTAATGCGTATTTCAACAAACCAGTTTTATAGCCTAAACACTGAAAACATCATGCAACGTCAAAGTGACGTTAATCAGTCGGTTCTGAATATATCAGAAGGTAAGCGAGTGCTTACCGTAGCCGATGATGTGGTTGCTGCAACTTCGATCATGAACATTAAGCAAGAGCAAGCACTTACCGCACAATACCAATCAAACATTACCTTTGCTGATTCACGTATTAATGTCGAAGAAACCACGTTGCAAACTGCTGAAGAGGTGATGTTCCGAGTCAAGGATTTAATATTGCAAGGTAATAGCGTCGCTAATGATGACGGTTCGCGTAAAGCCATTGCTGATGAGTTAGAGGCGCGTTTCGATGAAATGCTTTCATTGGCCAATACCCGAGATGAGTCCGGAAGCTATGTATTTGGCGGCTACCAAACCCAAAGTGCACCTTTTGAGGAGCAATCAGATGGCCGCGTTGTTTATCACGGTGACCGTGGTCAGCGCATGACTAACGTAGGGCCTGGAGTACAAGTTCCTACCAGTGATTCCGGCGAAAAGCTGTTTATGACAGTGGACAACAGCGTCGGAGACTTTCGTCCGACTTATACGTTAAACACAGCGCACGATGAAGTTGAACGCGCCATTATTACTGATGCTGATATTACTGACCGCTCAACTTATACACCAGCTGGCACGCCAGATGATTACACTATCGATTTTGCAATTATGGGCAGTGGTGAGATGGGCGTTACGGTTACCGATAGTTCTGGCACCATCGTTTACCCTCAGGCCGCTTATGTTTCTGGTGAAACGATTGGCTTTAACGGAATAGAAACAACCATCAAACGAGCACCACAAGATGGTGACCAAATCACGCTAACCCCTCAGACTGAAGTCGATACTTTTAGTGTGATCCGTGATGCTATTGATTGGTTGAACTCGCCTAACGGCACTGGAGTTGATGAGGCAAGCCGCCAATTGGACTTAGGTCATATTATTGGCGATATCGATCAAGTACAAAAACGTTTAAGTAACGTACGCGCCGATATCGGTGCGCGTATGCAGCTGACAGAAAGTCAGGGCGAACGCCATATTGACTATAACCTGACGATTGAAAAATCTCGCTCAGCATTAGAAGATTTGGATATGGTTGAAGCTATCTCATTGTTTGAACGACAAAAACTATCATTGCAAGCCTCTCAATCGGCATTTTCACAAGTTCAGAGTATGAGCCTGCTTAATTATCTATAGTGTTTCTTATGAAGTGGCAACGCTTTGCCACTTCCACTTGAAACGGCAATTGTTGTCAAATTTCAATCACTGATCTTCCTTAAAGTAGTTTTATTGCCGCCACAACACGAAAAGCCCCCGTTAATCAGTCAGTTCTTTGACTCCGAATATTTACCGCTTAATTTACTGTTTATTTAACCTGTCTGAAAAGCGCGCTATTAACGCTTTTTAAAATTAAATTACACTTCACGTTACTATTTTGTAAAGTTGGCATACCGGTTGCATTTGTATTATTAGCTAAGCAGTAATTCTAATAATTATACCGGCTTGTTGTCATCACTTTGATGCAATAGCCATTAAAGTGGAGGCTATATTATGGCTCTTACAGTACAAACAAATGTATCATCGCTAAATGCGCAGAGAAAC
>CAKZQF010000075.1 GCA_937139475.1 uncultured Gammaproteobacteria bacterium
TCCGTCATTCATCTGCCTTGCCTAAAGCCATTTCAATTCCCACTGAGTGGGAAGCTACTTAATCGGATTGGTATAAATAGTCATCTGAGCTTAAGGTAGACTTGTTAATATGCCTATGTTTTTGAGAATGCGTTATTTCAGCATTTCTCAGGAGCATGGGTATAATCATACCAATTCACACTACGTACTGGTAAAGTAGCGCAGTTATTATTTCTTTTATCGATGGTTGGCTACGCTTTTCAATGACCAAAAAAAAATCTGCTGCGGCAAAGCCAAGTTGGCTTAAAAAGGGATTGATTCTCTGTCTAAAACTAACCCTTGTTTTATTGGTGGCTATTGCAGGTTACTGCATCTATCTTGATGGCAAGATCAACCAGACCTTTGCCTATGACCATTGGAAGCTTCCCGCTAAAGTTTATGCCCAATCATTAAGCTTGAAACCCAACCAGCGCATTGCACGCAATCAGGTGATTGACGAGCTTGAGTTGCTGAATTATCGTCGTGTTGCTAATCCATCTTCTGTTGGTGAGTATTCGGTATCGCGGACCAAAATTGATATAAACCGCCGCGGCTTTGAATACATCAATGATAGCTTCGCCCCTTCGCGCGTGATGCTTAAATTTGACGGAAATTATCTACAATCCATCGTTGAGTATGGCGCTAAGGGAGACTCATTAGCTCAATTTAATATTGAGCCCAAATTACTTAAACGCTTAACGGGAGGTAATAAAGAGGATCGCCTGTACGTACCACGCGAGGAAATCCCAGAGCTACTTGTTGCGACCCTGATTCATGTGGAAGATCGCAATTTTTATCATCACAAAGGCATCGCACCGCTATCTATTTTACGGGCGTTGGTTGCTAATATTAAGGCTGGCCGTACCGTTCAGGGTGGCTCAACCCTTACCCAACAATTGGTTAAGAATGTCTTCCTTACCCGTGAAAAATCAATCCTACGCAAAGTAAAAGAAGCATTTTACTCGCTGCTAATGGAGTTTAAGTATTCAAAAGACGAGTTATTAGAGATTTACTTTAATGAGGTCTTTTTAGGTCAAAATGGCACCTTAAGCGTGAATGGATTTGGCCTTGCCAGCCAGTTCTATTTTGCCCGCCCGATTAACGAATTAACCCCAGATCAAATCGCCTTAATGGTTGCTATGATTAAAGGGCCGAGCTATTACAGCCCAACACGTTACCCTGAGCGCGCACAAAAACGTCGCGATCTAATCTTACGTCAGATGCTGTCGCAAGACTTTATTAGTTCTGCGCAGTATAAGACCTCAGCCAAACAACCAATAAAAATCACCCGCGGCATTGGTGGTGAAGCGCAGTTCCATGGTTTTATGTCTTTGGTACGTAGCGAGCTTGCCAGCCGATTTACCCAAGATTTCTCAAAAAGCACGGGGATATCAATTTATACCACTATCGATAGTAGTGCGCAGCGCTTTGCTCAATCAAGCCTAACCAGTCGAATTAAAACACTGGAGAAGTCATCGAAAACTGACAAGCTTGAGGGTTCGGTTATTGTGGCGAACTATCATACTGGTGAAATTAAAGCCTTAGTCGAAGGCAAAAACGCCAATTACGCTGGCTTTAATCGAGCGATTAACGCAAAACGTCCGATTGGCTCCCTAGTAAAACCCTTTATTGTGGCAACAGCACTAGAAAATGGTAATCAATATAGTTTAGCAACGCCACTGGAAGATAAACCGCTTACGCTAAAGGATCAAGATGGCAAGCATTGGTCACCGCTTAATTACGACAAAAAGTACCGTCAGCAAGCCAGCATGCTTAACAGCCTCGCTCATTCCTATAATATTCCGATGGTAAATCTAGGCATGCAGGTAGGGCTTGAGAATATCAGCGATACCCTAAGCCGCTCCGGCTGGAAGCAAGATTACGAGCTGTTACCATCGATGTTACTTGGCGCAATAGAAAATAGCCCATGGCAGGTAACTCAGCTCTATCAAAGCCTCGCCAATAATGGTGAAACAAAAGCGCTGCATACGGTAGTTGCCGTCACAGACAAAAAGCGCCAAACCTATTACGGATATAATCAAATACCAACCCAGGCAATTAGCGCTAACGTTGCTTATTTAACAAAATACGCCATGGTGCAAGCGACAAAAGTCGGCACCGCCAAGGCGCTACGCTGGAAAAACAAAGGCAAAGTACTGGCAGGTAAGACAGGCACCACCGACGATTTACGCGACAGCTGGTATGCAGGTTTTGATAACAATGAAACCACCGTTGTTTGGTTAGGCCGAGATGATAACAAGTCCACTGGCTTAACCGGCAGCACGGGCGCACTAAATGTTTACAGTGACTTTGTTAAACAGCGCGGCGGCGTGTCTCTTTCGCTCCACAATCCGCAGGGCGTTATCACCGGGTATGCTGACAATATCAGTGGCGTTCCCGTAGCCAAGGGCTGTAGCGAAACTGTGCCAGTACCAGTATTGGAAGTGATGTGGCCAACTAACTTGAATTGCTCAGGCGTTATGACAAGAAAGCAGCAACAGGCTTCGGCAAAATCCGAAGAGAAAAAGTCCATCTTTGATGACTTTTTTAGTATTTTTAAATAGAAAGTGATTAGCAAAATACACTTTAAAATTTGCTCATTGATAATTAATAACTACACTTTGTGTGCTCACTTACCTAGGTGCTGTGGTTGAATTAGTCTGACACTTCAATAAGGATTTTAATCCTGTTAATTGATAGGAATATGACTAAACGAACGAATACAAGGAAAAGTTGATTATGAGATACGCCCCCAAGATTGTGCTTCTAGCCTTTAGTCTATTGATTGCAAGCAAGTGTATTGCAGATCCTTTTATAGCATGGGCCCCTCTTCAATTAAGTGTTGAACATACCCAAGGGGTAAGTGTTGAGCATCAGGTGTCGTTTACACCATCCGAAGATGTTGATGATGTTTATCTGAAAATCACTCCAAGCCTATCACAGTACTTGTCTGTCTCACCCACTGATATAGGCGATATTCAGCGAGGTCAGCCCGTTTCTCTGACCCTTACTATCACCATTGCACCTGCAACTGAGATTGGAGTGTACGATGGCGTTATTCAATTAATCACTACCACTAAAAAGGGCGTACTAGCAAGACCATTGCCCATAGAAATTAATGTAACTGAAGATAATTCAGGTGACCTCCCCCCTGATCCTGGTGAAGAGGGGAAAAAGACATTGCTTGGCATAGACTCCGATGGTGATGGGGTAAGAGATGATGTCCAGCGCTATATAGTGCAGACCTATCCAGAACATAAGCGTTTGCAAAAGGCATTATTCGAATATGCCAAGCAGTACCAAGTGATGCTTCAGGTCGCAGACAACAAAGAGGCATCCAGACAGGCGACAGATGCTCAAGGTGCAAGGCATCAATGCGTAAGCTCCATTGTACAAAATAGTTATAAACACCTTAGAAAACTACGCCCCGTAATACTAAATACCATTGAACGGAATAGGCGTTATGTTCTATTCAATAAGCAGTTATCCGGTTATATCTCTAATAGTCACAGAGATATTAGAGAGTGGCATTTAAGCTGCAATTTTGATGTCAATGCCACTAAGGAGAGATAACAATGAAGGGACATTCATATTTTATCGTTATACTATCTCTATTTATCAATACTATTTCGGCCAATGCAGTAGCGGAAAATATCGCGCCCTCATGCGATAAGAACATTTATATTATTCATGGTAACGGTATGTTTACCTCTGAAGAGCAAGCTAGGTATAACAAGGTTGCACTACAAGAAAAGTTATACTGGTGGTACGGGAATCTGCCCATTACAGACAAACTAAAATTCGAGGTAGCCTATAATAATGAAGTAGGTTATGTTGCCGACTTTCTTGAAGTTTATGAGCAATATTCCACTCATAAGGTATCTAGATTTTGGGCTATGTTGGCTGGATTAGAGCTAATGCCTGACTCCCTTAAGACAAAATTTTTAAAAGTTTCTGAAGGTATTACTGAATCAAGCCTCTCGGGCAATGCGAATATTCAAGAGCATGTTGATAAGTATAACAACCTATTAAGGCGAGGTAACAAAGTTATGCTGGTACCTCATTCTCAAGGTAACTTTTTTGGTAATATTGCCTATGTAGGACTGGAAGAAAAGTATAAAGAAGGTTTTTTAATAACTCAAGTCGCCTCTCCGGCCAATTATATTGCCACTGATCCAACTGATACCAGTTATATCACTATTGAAGAAGATAAAGTCATGTCAGTTATTTGGAATAAGCTACCTGCCAACGTAGATAACTTTCCTTCTGTCGAAAAGATCGAATGGACTGGGCATAGCTTTATTGATTCCTACTTACTTGATAAAAGTCCATCGCTTTATCGTATTATGTTCAAACTATCAGCGAATATAGACAAGGCTAATTTTCCAAACAGCTTAGATAGTTACAATATCCCTTTCCGCCTACAATATGGCTGGATAGGCAACTTCGATATGGATATGCACATCATTGAGCCAGATGGTACGCATGTTTACTCTGGAAATCATAATGGCAGTTCGGGGAAAATGTTTTATGATTCGACTGATGGTTATGGAGCTGAATTATATATGCCTGATTGTCGAATAAAATTGGCGGGAACTTATGAAATAGGCTTTGAACGCGTTGGACATCAAACAGATTACGTCTGGGATCATCTCAAGTATTATGTAGCTGATGTGGACTTACCATTATCTGGGTGGGGTGGCGGCTTAGGAGGTTATGGGTTAACTGGCATACTTTATACTCGTGAGCTTGTGCTCACTCCAAGATCAGATGGTGGCTATTCGACTAAATTCACCCTGTTTGAGAAAGATGAATGGAAAACTCCAGTTATAATACACGAAGGTATGTTCTACTTAGAGAGGAAGTAAAACAGTGTATTGTTATCGGAGGACTATTGTAATCCTCCGCAGTTCCTATAATAACCCAATTGAGCACTAAGCTATAGCTCGCACATTCCGCGGCATTTACCCCATGTGAGCTTAGTTTACTTGGCGAAAACTATTAACTAACCTCACCTACCAGTGTGAATGGGCTTTTAGGATAATAATATCAATATTTACCAACTTGAGACTTTGTTAAATACTCAACGCCGAAATAACGTTCAGTATGAAAAATTATATTAATCACTATTTATCACCCGATTTCGGCAACAGAAGATAGTATATTAACGTCCGTTGGGGTAACGGTTAATCAAGACTCCAGAGTTACCGCGAGGGCGACATTTGAAGCGCTCGGCAATGGCAGAATAGTGTACTTGAAGGCGGCCTGTGAAGAGAGGTTAAGAAATACCTTTGGCTGTCTGAATACAGAATCAAATCTAGAGGGTATAGAACCTGACATAGACTCTGCATACTGCCACGACGAAACGATTTATTACCCTAATTACATAGCAGCCGGTACAGGCACAAAACCAAATCAACAACCACAACAAGTACTTGATAGTTTTAATACTGACAATTCAGAAGTATGCGAAGACTAATAACTTAACAAGTAGTGCCTTGGTGATACACCATTTGCCATTGCTGCTCGTCATTTAACCGCCAAATTGAAGTCCGGCGAGAGTGCCGAATGTCACTCTCGCTATAAATAATCGACGCTTTATAACAAAGCTGAGCGATGTTGTCGCTAAGTAGCCGTAACTCGAAGTCACTATTTTCAAACTGCGGCGGTGATTCTTGTGGTAAACGCGTAAGCACTTCATCAAGCCCAAAACGATGACCGCTCGCGCCAACTTCAATAAAGTCAGGGGCAATTAACTTACTAAGCTGAGCTGCCGATGCGCGAACTTGCGGTTTCAGCAAGCGTTGTTCTAAGGCAATTAACTGCAATTTTAATGCTGACATATCATTCATTGAGTTTTTTCCTTTTCCGTGTCACCAACACCGTTTCAAGTATTGCAGCGGCGACAATAAGCGCCCCACCAAAATAAACATTAGCACCCGGCCATTGACTTAAGATTAACGCCGCAAACAGTACACCATATAACGGCTGTAAGCAGGCAATAAGCCCAGCGGTTTTAGCACTTAAATACTTAAAACACCCCGCCATAAATGCATGGGGGGCAGCGGTAAATACGCAGCTTAGAATAAGTAATAAACCGAGTTCGCCCAGTCCATCATCAACGATGAATCCAGTCATATCCAGCGGATTAAAATCAACGAGGCCAACCAGCATAATCGACACCACGGCCGTTTGGTAAAACATCGCCTGCGTGCCTTTGTAATGACTAAAATATTGCTTGTGCAATACATTCCTAAGCGCAAAAAGAAAACCCGAGCTAATACCGATAACAACACCTAAGGTGGTGTCATTTTGCATATTAAGCTCTGGCACCAACAAAAACACGCCAATAAACACAGCAGCACCACACAGCACATCACGAAGGTGTGGCTTGGTTTTGTTAAATAGGGGCTCCAGGAAAACGGTCACTACGGGATAACAGAAAAACGCCAGCATGCCCACGGCAACGCCAGCAAGCTGCATGGCATAAAAATAAGTTACCCAATGCAGACCAATACTAATCCCCAGCACCAACGCCACTTTATAATCTTGAGCACTGTTTAGCTGAAGACTGTCCCCTTGGACTTTAACGATTACCATTAGCGTCATCGCAGCCAGAGCACTACGAAACATCGTTATATCAAGCGCAGACCAAGGCAGCAGGTGTGAAAATAACGCCGTGCCACCAAATAGTGCGACAGCAAAATGAAGTTGAATGAGGCTTTTAGTATGTTCTGTCAATGTTGTTATCCATAAATTACAGCACTTACTAATTTCAAGCGTGGGAAATATCCCCCGTTTTTAGTTGCCTCAAGTTAATTTGTTGTCCGAAGAAAAAATCAGGGATGATTTTTTAGCATTTAGTGCAGGATGCACATTAAATGCGGTTTCGAACAGACAATAAATTTACTTGAGATAAGCAACTAAACTTCGGGTCGCCTTTCTTTTGGTTACTTTTCTTTGGCGAAGCAAAGAAAAGTAACTGGTGTGCTTGCATACATGTTAATTAAGGAGATAAAACTAATTAGCACATCATATATCTGGCTAACCTTAATTTTCCCAAGGCATGGTAAGAAGAACTAGCTATCCAACTCATCACTATCACAAAGCGCCTGTGCTAACTCAGCCATTGGCTGACCAAGGCGAGTCACAACACCCTCTTCAAGATGCGGTTCAAACGCTTTTAGCATATCATCACCAAACAACATCACCACAGTAGAACCTAACTTAAAGCGTCCCATTTCATCGCCTTTCTTAAAGGTGATGGCATCATCACCAGATGCAGGATAATCCCAGCTATCTAATTGATTTGATGGTGGTGTCACTGTGCCGTGCCATGTGGTTTCAATGCTGGCAACAATCGTTGCGCCGACTAATACCATGGCCATTGGACCACTTGCGGTATCAAAAATTGCTGCAACACGTTCGTTACGGGCAAACAGACCCGGTACGTTTTGTGCGGTTAAGGGGTTAACCGAGAATAAGTCACCCGGTACATACACCATTTCGCGTAAGGTTGCGTCCATTGGCATATGAATACGGTGATAATCTTTAGGCGCTAAATAGATAGTCGCAAAATGGCCATTGGTAAATGGCTTGGCGCGGTCTTTATCACCACCTAACAAAGTAAATGCTGAATAGTCATGGCCTTTAGCCTGAATGATTCGACCTGATTTCATTGGTCCAAGCTGGCTGACACAACCATCAACAGGTAACACAACATCTGTGTCGCTAATTGGGCGTAGTCCAGGCTTTAGTGCTCGAGTAAAAAACTCATTGAATGTACGATACTCTGTTGCTTCTTCGCGTTCGGCTTCAGACATATCGATTTTGTATTGTTTAATAAACCAGTTAATAAAAGCAGTTGTTAGACCGCCTGATTCAGAGGCAGCAAAGCGCCCCATTGCACGAGAAATAGCATGCTTAGGTAGGCAATATTGGCCAATAATTTTAATTTTGTCGGTAAAACTCACGAACATTTCCTTTAATTTGCACCGCCGGGGTGACGGTTTGGTTTATTATTTTCTAGTGAATCGAGTATGCGATGATAGTTCTCAAAGCGTTCGATATCAATCTTATCATCTTCTACGGCCTGAGCCAGTATACAGCCGGGATCGTCACGATGCTTACAATCTCGAAATTTACAGCCACCAAGGAACTCTCTAAATTCGATGAAACACCACGCTATGCGCTCAGGATCGAGGTGCCACAGGCCAAATTCTCGAACACCAGGACTGTCAATCAAATCACCGCCGTGCTTAAAGTGTAATAGTTTTGCTGTTGTCGTTGTATGCATGCCTAAACCAGAGTTGTCGGAGACATCACCAACTTGCAGCTCAGCATTTGGCATTAGTGCATTAATCAACGACGACTTGCCAACGCCAGATTGCCCAACAAAGATACTGACTTTATCTTTAAGCATGTCATTTAGCTCATCAACACCATCACCACGATGGCTCGATAGCATAATCACTTGATAGCCAATGTCTCGGTATGGCTGGAGCATTTCATCAAGCAGTTCCATTCCCTCTTCATCAAGCAGGTCGATTTTATTAAGCACGATGATCGGCTTAATACCAACATCTTCAGCTGCCACTAAGTAACGGTCGACTATCTGAGTAGAAAAGGCAGGGACAATGGATGACACAATAAAAATCTGGTCAATATTTGCTGCAACGACTTTAATGCCATCGTAAAAATCAGGGCGCGTTAACTCACTAGTGCGCGGATGCACTGCTTCGATTACACCACTAATGCCAGATAGCACTTCATTGCCCCGGCGCCAAACGACTTTGTCTCCCGTCACTAATGACCCCGCTGTACGGCGGATATTACAACGGAAAACCTGGCCCTGATGATCTTCTACATCGGCGTGCTGACCATAGCGACTAATAATAAGGCCATCTTCTTGTTGCCCCAATTGATCAGCCTGCCATTGAACTTGTACCTGCTTTTCTTTTGAGGTGGACAAACGCTTGCGTTGATTGGAGCTAACACGTCGTTGTTGTCCTTTCGTTAATTTCTTTTTTTTAGCCAAAGTATCTTCTAAATAATCGTTAGGTGTTGAATTGCTGCCATCATACTACTTATTTGGTGACAATTGTATATCACGCTATCTTTAAGTGCTTTCCTTGATATACTTAAGCGCAATAGCGAATAGAGAAAGAGCCCCTCCCATGCAACCGACAAAGAATAAGCACAATTTAGTTTGGATAGACCTTGAGATGACAGGCCTAAATCCAGATACGGATAAGATCATTGAAATAGCGACTATTGTCACCGATAGCGAACTAAATACGCTTGCCGAGGGACCTGTGTTGGCAATCTCTCAGCCACAAGCTGCACTTGATGCTATGGATGAATGGAACACCACACATCACAACGCATCTGGCCTGGTTAAGCGCGTTCAAGAAAGTAAAGTTAGTGAGCAAGATGCTATCGATCAAACAATAGCATTCCTAAAGCCTTGGGTAGATTCCGGTGATTCACCGTTATGTGGTAATAGTATCGGTCAAGATCGACGCTTTTTAGTACGCCATATGCCAGAACTTGAAGCTTACTTCCACTACCGTAATGTCGATGTCAGTACCATTAAAGAACTCGCTCGCCGCTGGGAGCCAGAAATGCTTAAGGGATTTAAAAAGCAAGGAACTCATCAAGCCCTTGACGATATTCGTGAATCGATTGCCGAATTACAGTATTATCGTGAGCACTTTTTTAAAGTTTAACCAATTATGTTTGTGGAATTGATTGTGCGCTCGGTGACAGTTTTTAAGCACTTAGGCGTTATTTAACAAAAAACACTTGCAGCAGCGCCTAAATTACTTATAATGCGCTTCACTTTCTAGTCACCAGACAGGAAAGGTTTAGATATTAGATGCGACTTTAGCTCAGCTGGTAGAGCGCGACCTTGCCAAGGTCGAGGTCACGAGTTCGAACCTCGTAAGTCGCTCC
>CAKZQF010000076.1 GCA_937139475.1 uncultured Gammaproteobacteria bacterium
GAACTAGTTAATGAGAAGGAAGCAGTATGAGCCAGTTTATCTACCAACAAAAACAGGCTTGGTCAGGCTTAAAGAAAAAGCCAGGCTTTGTTAGCGCTATCGTTGCGACGATGGGCACAACATTAGGTGCACTACTGTGTATTCTAACACTCGCGTATGTACTAATAGCCAAACCATTGCCTTACCCTGATCAAGAGTCCTTATATAAGGTTGAAACGGTAATTAGCAACGATAAAGGCGAGCCGATGGGCCGTGCCTTTACCTATCCCGGTCTTATCCATATGTACGACAACCAGACTGTGTTCAGCGAATCTGCATTGTTATACCTTTCTGAGGACGTACTGACCAACTCTGCAACTCAGCCAACACTTAATATGGCATTTGTTACACCTGAATACTTCAGTATGATTGATGCGAAACTGGCCATGGGACGCTCTTTTGAGCAAACAGAAGCAAAGGACACTAATAACCCTGTCGCAATAATTAGCCATCAAACCTGGCGTACGGAGTTTGCCAGTAATCCTGATATCTTAAACTTAAAGGTTGATTTTAGTGGAACAAGCTTCGCAATTGTCGGGGTATTAGCGGAGAATTTTATTGAACCACAGCTCCATAGAACAGGGCTTACTAGTCATGTTTACTTGCCTTGGGACTACAATCACGCAGGCGAGCGCCTGCGTAGATCTTGGGGTAATATCAACAGTAGCCAGTTATTTTTAGGTAAACTGACCTCAACGATGAGTGTATCTCAGGCTGATCAAACGCTAACAACACTAGTTAATACGAAATGGCTCGAAGAAGTCGCTTCAATAGATTTCTTCAAAGGTTGGAGCATGCGTATGGAAAGCAGCTCATTTAAAAATGTCATTTTAGGCGATAGTGAAAAAACGGTTTACTTGTTATTGGCAGGCGTCATCGGCTTAGTATTAATTGCTTGTGCAAATATCGCTAACTTATTTATGTCTCGTACAGCCGAGCAGCAACGTCAACTTGCAATACGTGCTGCAGTCGGTGCCAACAAAAGCGACCTATTTAAAACGATTTTTGCAGAAACAAACCTGCTAATGACGGCATCCGTCGGTGTTGCATTGGTTATTGCTTCACTGGGTTTTTATATGATGCAGCAATATCTTGCCGTACAGCTGCCCCGTGTTAGTGAACTTTCAATCAATTGGTTTACTTTAACTTGTGCTGTTTTTATCGCTATCTTCTTAGCCTTGTTCTTCGCACGCTTAAGTACTCAAATGATTAACTACAAAGCCCTAAACTCGACCTTACAATCGAGTGGTAAGGGCACTGGCGTTCAAGTATCAAAAAGCATTCGCAAACTGTTAATTGTAAGCCAAGTAGCTATTGTGACTACCTTGGTATTCATTAATATCAGCTTGTTCCAAGATGCTAAAAAGTCCATTGAACAACCGCTTGGCTATACGACGGAGAATTTAACCAGTTTAGTATTGTCAATCTCTGCGTCACAAATGCCACCAGCTGCTGAAGTCATTCCCATTATGACCGAGTTACGCAAGCAATTGTTAGAGCTACCGCAAGTCGAGGATATTAACCAGTCTGGCTCTCCATTAAATGGTTTTGGATTAAATGCGCAAACCGCGGAAAAGGATAATGAACGATACGTTGTTAATACTAAGCATATCGACCATAAATATTTTGACATGGTAGGACAACCGTTCGTCGAAGGTGACAACTTTAGTGAAGCAGACTTTAAAGATGATGCTGATGTTATGATCATCAACGAAGAATACGCAAAAGTATTGGCGCCTGAAGGTAGTGCATTGGGCCAGAAAATTCGCTTTGGCAGGGATTCTGTGGCAACCATCAT
>CAKZQF010000077.1 GCA_937139475.1 uncultured Gammaproteobacteria bacterium
TAAGTGATTCATTTATCTAAATGAAAAAACACCGAATAAACGGTGTTTTAATATTACTAAAGACTTTAAGTTAGCTACGCTTTTTTAAAACAATAAACAGCAAGTTTATTGCCATCTGGGTCGCGAGTATATGCCGCGTATGCATTAGGTGCCCAATCACGTGTTCCTGGAGCTCCTTCATCAGGGCTTCCAGTTGCGAGCGCTGCTGCATGAAAAGCATCGATAGCGGCACGGCTAGGGGCTTCAAAACTAACAGTAACACCGTTTCCAACGCTAGCTGGCTGGCCATTGGAAGGCTTCAACACAAAAAATGATGGTGCGTCTTCACCTCAAATAGAACCGTTTTCACCTAAGTCGGTAATACGGTTATAGCCCAAGGTAGCTAATACATTATCATAGAAGGCGCGAGCCTTATTCAAGTCGTTAGTTCCGACAGTTACATGAGTAAAAATGCTCATAGTTGATCTCCATAGATTAAGAATTAATTTATCGATATCTAGCGTGATTGCTCTAATGAATTTCGATGGGAGTATCATATATTCTTGTTTATATAATTATAATCCAGTGAAATGGAAAATAACTTTTACGTACAGGTAATAATTAGTGTGTAAATTAGAATAGTTCTCAGTGACGGCTTTGCTAAAAATAACGCTGAATCGTGTAAATGAATATATTATATAAGTACCTAATCAGCTCTGGCGTCGCTTAGACAGGTAGGGAAATTGGGCACATTTTACAAGTGGCGAAGTATTAAATTAATTGCTCTGCTAAATAATCAACGAGCAGTCTTATTTTTGGTGATAAATGGCGGTTTTGAGGGTAAACCGCCCAAATACCTTCATCAGGCTCCCGATAATGGTCTAGTAAAGTCGTCAATGCACCGCTTTGTAGGTGATGTTGTACATAATAATCGGGTAATTGAACTATGCCTAAACCTTTCAAAGCAGCGTCAACAAGACCAAAGCCATTGTTATAGCGAATCCTGCCAGTGACGCGTATGTTTTTTTCCTTACCAGACTCTCTAAAATGCCAATAATCTAAGGTACCCAGAAGACAACTATGATTATTAAGCTCTGATAAGGAATGAGGTATGCCATGTTTGCTCAAATAAGCTGGTGAAGCACAGACATAATTTGTTCTTTTGCCTAATTTTTTTGCCATCATGGAAGAATCATTCAGCTTACCTAGGCGAATAGCTAAATCATACCCGCCTTCTACTAAATCAATTTGTTGATTACTAAGAAATGCGGTCACTTCAATATCACTATATTGATGCATGAAATTGTTCACAAGCGGTAATATTTGTTGTTCGCCATAGGTTACGGGTGTTGTTAGTTTGATTTTGCCTTGTGGTTTCGACTGTAAATTGGTGATGGCCCTTTCAGCAGCATCCAAGCCATCAAGTACACCACGACAATGTTGATAAAAGATTCGTCCTTCTTCCGTTAAGGATACTTTACGAGTGGTTCGGTAAAACAATTTTATGTTGAGCCGCTTTTCTAAAGCACTGATTTGGCGACTAACCTGAGCCGTAGAAATTGCCATTTTTTTTGAGGCTTGTGTAAAGCTCTCATTCTCGGCTACGTAGACAAATTCGCTAATACCTTCCCACTGCATAATTATTACCTGTGTGTACAAGTTAATTTACAAAATAGCATATTATCATTCTTGTAGAAATAAATATAATGTTTGCCATATCACAAACGAGCTCAGACTTAACAAGGGCTTCTAACAAAATGATGTCGTCAGTTCGTTCACTACATAATATTTAACATTATAGGGGTCCTGTGGAAGAACCGACAAATTTGACAAGTTTGCACAAACGATCAACTCATGATCAATTCTGATACCCATGGTCACGCCAAAAATGCTGTTTCACATGTTCTTCCAATATCCTCGCCATCGCCTCCACATCAATCTTCCCCCCGCTTTTCTTGAAGCTATACCGGCCAGTAAACAACGTATGCGTCCATGCAATCGGCGAAATTCTGGTGAATTCGTCTATGACCGCTTGAGAGGCGCCATTGGCCAGCATCCTTTGGTACACGGCATTCAAGATCATACTATTGTAGGCCACGATACAGTTCGCGATTAACCTGGCAGCATGGGCGCTGACCCGGTTTTCGACGATTCTTTTACCTTGAAAGATGCCGTTATACGTCTTTCGGATATTACTCTGAAGCTGATGGTAGGCTTCTGTTCGGTTACGGGCGCTTCGGATTGCTTTTCTGAGCTGCATATCATCAATCAGGTTGAGCACATGGATACTCTTGAAGAGGGTATTGTATTCGAACAGTGCCGCTTTTAGCCTGGCGTAACGGGCATGGGAGTTAAGTTTGCGAATGATATTGCTTTGGGTGTTCTCCTGCATGATGAGTGAAAGCAATACCCGCATGATACCTCTACGTTGAGAACGGATTCGGTTAACATTGATTACGCCTTTGGGCTTTAGCAGACCAGTGTCGTAGTCTAATGGTTTGGCTGTATAGATATCCTCGGCAGCGTCCCGCACATTTTTGATGCTGGGAACATAATCCACGTCGATGGAATCCAGCGTAACAAAATTCAGCTTGTTCAATGAATGGTTATCACCGGTTACCATGTGGATATCAATATCGGTTTTGTTGTTGTAGATCATGTCGTACAGCGAATGTCCTTCGTATTCGTTCAGGCCGATATTTTTCGCATTGACCGCTATATAGTTGGCGAGCAGCGTGTAGAGTGAGATGCCTCGGCCTCTACCCAGGTACTTTCTAGAATAACGGGACTGGATAGTGCTGTCGGTGGTCGAATGTTTTTGCCCATCGGCATCGGCCAGCACTTTCTCATCCATGAGGTTCCACTGTTTGAAAATCGGTAAGGCGTGAATATGATTGCTGACAATATCATTGGCGGCGCACAGCGTATCCACTCGCACGAAATCCTCACGCATTGCACGCAACTGGCTGATTTCGAGATCGGACATATCTGCCATTTTCAATGTGCCGAACCCAAATGCCTCGGATAATAAGCAGGCGTTGATCGCCAGCGGCAACGGTTTCTTCCGCTTGGTATAGCGATCTTTCATGTGAGTAAATGCGCTCCACATTCCGATCCGATCGCCGATGAACATGACAATGCGGGCAATGTCGACCTTGGGCAGATTTTTGAAGAAAGCATCATCCAGTTTTTCTACACTGTCATAGAGCAAACTCCAGTGCTGCTGTCCGGTCTTGGTTTCTCGAACATTAAACCCTGGATTATTATCCTCACGGATATTGTGAGTCGTTCGCGCCCAGGCGTTATTCAGCTCCTGAAGCGCCTCATCAAGTCGCTGATCACAGTAGATGGGTATCTTGGGATAGCCAAACTCCGCAGCGATCTTCTCAACATCATCTACCAGTGCATCGTCTACCAGATCGGTATCGATATCACAGTATGAGACGCTGTCATTGCAATAGAGGCGGCCTCGGTCAATTTCATGGTAAATCTTCTGGTAAACAAAGAACTCGAACAGATACGGATCAAGGTGCGTATCACTCGACTCCCGCTTTAAATATTGATTCATGTTTTTAGGGATGGTGAATCCCAGGTCATCACAGATTGTTAAATCCGATGGGCTCTTTCCACTGGCATAATGCGCTTTCAATAGATTAATCAGTTCACCGATGTAGCTGTTTTCCTTGTAGTACTCTAAATTGACTGTTGTAAATATCGGACGAAGATACAATGCAAATATGCGTGAAGATTTACCATAGTACTCCCACAAAGCGGCTTTCTTATCAAAAGATTTTCCTTCCAGAAACTCTGCCATGGCTGAAAACTGTTCTTTGGGTAACAAGCTGTAGGCTGCCTCATTCAGTTCATCCTGGCTCATGTTGGGGTTTCGGTTTGGGAACCACTTCAAAAACTTGGCCAACTTGGGGAAATCGGTCACCACCTTGGAGCTGTGCTCCATGTGAGCCATTGAGGCGTAGGTCTTGCCGGCGTCCATGATTGCGCGAGTGTGATAGCAAAAACTGACGATCAGATTATCCATGATCTGTTGGTAGCGATGGTAAACAAAGCACAGCGCATAAAGCCATTGTTGCGGTTTACCCAGCCGACGTAATCGGGACGCGGCATACTGTTCGGCAATATCGGCGTAGTAGCGAACCGCATTCTTTGACAGACCCAGGGACGGAATAAAACCCTTCGCAAATTCGTACAGCTTCTCAATCCGCAGGGCTTTGTCCACTTCCGATTTGACCGCCGTATACTGAAAATCTTTTTGATCGGCGCGGATGATGTTGAGCGCAGTGATGCCATCATCTCGCCGCACCAGCGCCACAAGCTGACCACTGATGGAAGTAGGAATAGACAAAATGGCGTTATTTAGTCGCCGCTCCTCAGCGGCAAAGGCGCGACTGAACATGTCCTGAAACGTTCGATAGGACGGTATGATTAAATTCTGGTGATCGAAAAATGCGAGTAATTGCCGGAAAGCACTGTGTCCTTTGGGGTAGTAGCGTAATAACAGACCGATGTGGGATTCTATTTCAGCCGTAAACTGAGGTGACCAGCTTCGGTAGTCGAAAAGCGACAGTATCGCCTGGCGTTGCTTACGCGAATATTCACGAGAGAGACTTCCGGTGAACGGCGCCGCATCCGTTCCGCTGTAGTAGGTGGCAACAATATATTCAACATCGGCACTGACTTCATCGAGTGAATAGTTAAAAAACTGCTGCTTGGCTTTGAAGTAACCCAATTGCAGAATGAAGTGGATACGGGTCTGAGTATTGCGAAATTGCTCAAGTGCAGTGCGTTCTGCCGTGCTTAATGAAAAATAGAGGCATTGTTCATGGGCATTGAATTCCGGGCGAGCGTATAACTCTTCGACTTCCGTGCTGGATAACAGCTGAATACGTTCGATACTCTCCATCACGAGTGCGGCTTCAATGCGGCCAGACCATCAAAGCAGCTCGCGCCCGTCCAGGTGATTCATTGGTACCATCCGCTTGTGCAGGACACCCAAAATCACCAACTGCTGCTCATGCACCACGTAATAGATGACATGGCTGACATGGGGAAAGCTCAACACCTCTGCGCCCACGTCCGGCCTGGGTTTTCCCAAGGAAGGTGTTTCCGTCAGCAGGCGAAGAGTTTGTTGGAGTTCGGACAGGTACTTTATCGATTGTGCCTCCCCCCATTGTTTTAGGGTAAAACGGCGAATGTCGATGAGGTCAGATTGAGCATCTGGGGTTAAGCGGTAATTTGATACAGTCATTTGGCCGGGCTAATGATCCTTGGGAACATCGACAATGCCATCGGCGATACCCCGAGCCAGCATTTCCATAAGTTTGGCGAACCGATAAAAGCCATCGTACCGCTGGCAGATGTCATCCATTTGGATGCGTGAGGTGCTGTCCATCACCCGCTTGAAAGCATCCATATAGTCATAGCAAGTTTGTAATAATTGCGCATCGCCGGTTTCGTTGCAGGGAAACCGGCGCGCGTGTTTATGGATGATTTCCACCATCTGGAGTTGTTCTGCATTAAGTTCGGCAGCAGACATTTTGCTTCCCCGAGAAATTGTAACGTTCCTAGTCGTGATGGCCTGATTCCAATGCATTAAAAAATGCTTCACCATCAACCAGGTTGCCTGCCGCGATATCGGCTTTTGCCTGCGCAACCCTTGATTGCAGCAACCTCAACTTGAGCGCTTCAATGCTCTCGTACTCATCCATTGAGATAACCACGGCAACGGGCTTGCCGTTTTTATTGATCTGGATTGGCGCGCGTTGCGCTTTTAGCAGCAGGTCGCCAAACTGGGTTTTGGCTTCATTGGCCGAAAGTGTATCCATTGCCCGGCTCCACATTATGAATCGTTCGATTCGTTCAGTATACTCGAACCGAGCGATCTTCGTCAAAACGCCAACGCGGTCAATTTATTTGCCACCCGCTTGGTACGATGACCGCGGTTAAATGCCCCTTATTGCTGGTCGTGGCTTCAGGCTATAATGCTCCGTACTTAGGTACGGTATTAGTGGAACATTATGTATACCATCAGCCAGCTTGCCAAGTCTGCGGGCGTCAATGTCGAAACCATCCGCTACTACGAACGCCGTGGTCTTATTGAACAACCTGATAAGCCAGCAGAAGGTTACCGCCGCTATCCAGAAACCACGTTGAACCGGATTCGTTTTATTAAACGCGCCCAGGAGCTGGGGTTCTCTCTGGAGGAAATCACCAACCTGCTGGCACTGGGTGAATCTCATTGCTCGGAGGTCCAGGAACTGGCGGAAGGTAAACTGGTCAGCGTGCGGGCAAAAATCAACGACCTGTGCCGACTGGAGCACGTTTTAGAGGATCTAATCATCCAGTGCCGCACCAATCCCGACAACACCGCCTGTCCGATTGTGGAGTCGTTGCAACCTGATTCAGACCTTTCCTAAGTCGGACTTGACTCCGTACCAGAGTACGGCGTTTACACTGACTTCATTGAGGACTAGCGGGGGCATTTGAACAGAAACTTACGGTTTCGCCTACGCGGATCCACCTCGAACCGTAAATTCCTGCGCAAAAACACCCTGTTCATAATCCCAGCACCTGTTTTCCATATTCCCTCAGCTCACCGTCCGGGCCGACATAGCGATAGAGCGTCTGGCGAGATACGCCCAGCTCCCTGCACAGTTCACTGACATTTGTGTTCTTGTTCTTCATTGAGGCTTGCGCCAAGCGTACCTGGCCTTTAGTGAGGTGGAATTTTCTTCCGCCTTTCTTCCCCCTGGCCCGCGCTGACTTCAGTCCAGCCATTGTTCGTTCGCGGATCAGATCTCTTTCAAATTCCGCCAATGCAGCAAATATCCCAAATACCAGCTTGCCTGAGGCTGTCGTGGTATCGATGTTGGCCCCCTGGCCGGTAATCACTTTAAAGCCAATGCCTCGCTCTGCTAAATCCTGAACGGTGTTAACCAGGTGCCTCAAGTCTCGTCCCAAGCGATCAAGCTTCCAGACCACCAGAGTATCGCCTTCTCGCAAGGCCTTCAGGCAGGACTCTAAGCCAGGTCGATCATCTTTCTTTCCTGAGGCCTGATCCTGGTAAATATCTTTCTTATCGACACCCGCTTCAATGAGGGCATCTACTTGCAAATCGAGCACCTGGCTACCATCGGCTTTTGATACACGCACGTAGCCCAGTTTCATAACGACAATACCTTAGTGGCATCAGGAAGGGCTGCCTTTTCGAGCTTATAGAGAAAGTACCATTCAAAATTATTCGGGTTTTGCCGCTCAGCAACAGGTTCCAGCGCAGCAATCTGATCTTCAGAGAACCCCGCCTTTTTTAGCTTTGTTTTGGTCAGAAGTGCTTCTGTATCATTCACAGTAGGACAAGCAAACCGCAGTGGATAAAGTCTTTGAATACGTTCTTTTTCAGCGATGTCATACAACGGCCATGCTCGTTTTTTACCTATATAAGCAGCGCAAGGATTGAGTTCGGCTTGATACCAATTATCTTTTGGAAAATGGCTAGCCGGTTTTAAATGAGAGGGGATGCCCTTCTGATTGTGATAGGTAATATCGAATTGCTCTTCCAGCTTTAACGAGGCAAGGCACTTTCCAAAAAATACAATGGCCAGCTCGTCTTCGACTTGCGAGTGCCACAATTTCCGAGTCCAATGGGTATTTG
>CAKZQF010000078.1 GCA_937139475.1 uncultured Gammaproteobacteria bacterium
AGCTCTGGTAGTGCTTTGGTTTGAAAAAATAGGTTTTTGAACATAGTGAACCTCCGACACGATAGTGTGAAGGTTCATTAGCAACTGAAGATGTTAGATAGCCGAAAGAAATATGCATTTATCTGTAGTTGTTTTCGTTCTAGTGAAAAAACCGACAGTTACATTACAGTGTGGGGTAAGACAGCTTTTCATTATAAGACTGGGCATCATCTTCCCAAACTAGCCGAACAACATGCTTTCGTTTCGTTTGCATATGAACAGCGGCTATTAGCTCAACGGCTTGATACTTTTCGAGGCTTTCCATCGGAAATTTGTCAGTCACTTCTGATTCAATAACTAAATCGTTACCTTCGGGGAACTCAATTCTGACGTTTCTTGCAGTAGCAGCACCTTTATTCCAAACCTTAAGCCGATACTTACTGCTGCCAAGTTTTATAATTGATGCACCAAGGTCAGCTTGCTTTCCTTTCAGAGCATCTTCATTTTCTTTTTCCAAGAGAATGGTGTTTAGCTTTTCCTGGCTTTCGACAAGTGACTTCTGCCTCTTATTAAAGCTGACCGTTTGCCATGTTGCGTAGCCAGATAAAAGGAAAGCTAATCCAGCTATCACATCACCTGCATCAATAGTTACTGGCATTACTTAATCCTTATATTCTTGCTACCAGAAAAAGCCTTTTTTAAAGATTTACGTAGTTCGTCTTGAACGTCTTTTAAAACTTCTTCCTTGATTTCAGAAAGGTGCTCGTCAATATTTTCGCTATTCTCTTGAATAAGCTCATCTTTATTAAACTCTCGGTCACAAGATGCACAAGTCATTACTTGTATTGTTTCATCGCAACCGTCTTCGTAGGAAAAGTCCGAACAACCACAAGTCGGGCAAAGCAAGCTTATACTTCTATTGTACTTTTCAGGATTCATGCTATTTCTCCGTCACGTAAACAGCCATACTTAAAATTTAACCGCATGAGTGAGCGACATTTAGACTCAATCTGCTGGCTGAATCTTCCAATTATTGTTATGAAACTAAAAGTGAGCTGTCAGCCAGATGAACTGACAGCCCGATATAAAAACGGAAACAACTAGCCGCTTACGACTTCCATCAATTTCGAGTAACTCGTTACAACATCATATTTGACGTTTTCACTCGTTATCTCTGCATTAATTTTTTCAAAGAATTTCCTAGCACATTCAATCTTGCGATCTTCTATGCCACGCAATTCAAGCGAAGACATCGTTCCTTTAGTCTCTGCAATAAAGTAAATGTGTTTAACACTTCCTTCTTTGAAAGAAATCGCCCAATCAGGGTTGTAGTCGCCAACAGGCGTCGGTATCAGAAAACCACGAGGAAGTTTTGCATAAACCACGACTTCTTTGCTTGTATCAAGCTCGGTAACAAAGTCCCGCTCAATGCCTTGTGAATCAACGACAACATAATCATAAATATGCTTATTAACGCCACTAACGGCTTTTGTCATATCAGTGATTTTTTGCTCTGCCGTAAATATATCAACATCATAAGATTCGTTCGTTGGATCATATGATAGCTTCTCGATAATCACAGATGCCTTTTGCTCTTTCACAAGCCGTGAAGCTTCAGCTAGAAAATGCTCAGGGTTTTGCTTAAATTGTGCAAATACTACAGGTTCTGTACCAATCAGTATTTCGGCGACTGTTTTGCGAGTCAGCACACAATTTTCAGCCAACTTACCAACCAAGTCATAACGAACAGCAGAATGAATGCTCGATTGATGAGTTTCAGTCTCAGTGTTTTTCACCTTGAAACTTTGTCCAGCTTTGAGTTGTTCGTCGGTAATGCCATCCAATTGAACACCATCTTGAATGGTGTATTGAAGAGGCGTTACCTTAAGTTCTTTATTGAGTACCCGAATACAATTTTTAATCAACTCAGACGAATCAAAATCAACCTTATAAACCGCTTTACGATTGATTTTGTGCCAAAGCTCCTGAAACTCTTTCTTATCAAAATTAGCATTCAACGGATTGATTTTAGGTTTACGATCATCACCAACACCTGGCAATTGCGCTTCACTATAAACACCGTCTATCAGCGTCAATATTTGCTCGCGGTAAGGCTCTAACTCAGCAGGCATTGGCGCTAACTGCCCACTAGCCTTAGCCTGGTGGAATGATGGCGCGATTGAATCGTCAGCTTCATTGGTATAATCATTTTTAAGCAAATACTTATAAATTTGCTTAGCCATGACAGCTGTTACTTCTACAGGTCCATCAGCAGTTGTAATTGTCTTACCCGTAAAATAAGCTTCATCTGCTTTTCTAGGTCTCGCTGAGAGAGACTCGCTGATTTCTTTTTGTAGATTCGTGACAAAGTCTTTATAGCTTTCACTTGCAATCACCGACAAGACATTAATTTCATGCACAGTTGCCGGATGATCTTGTCTGTCACCATGTCTATTGACGGCCAGACGTAAACCACGTCCAACTTCTTGACGACGAGAGATAGTATTGTCGCTGTGTTTCAACATACACATGACAAATACGTTTGGATTATCCCACCCCTCGCGTAAGGCCGAGTGTGAAAAGATAAATCGAGTAGGCTCATCAAACGAAAGTAACTTTTCCTTATCTTTTAAAATCAAATCATAGGCATCTACATCGTCTGATAGCCCGGCATCTTCACCACGGACTTTAAAGCCTGGGTTCTGAAGACGATTTGATTTCTTATCAATTGAGAAGTAACCATTATGCGTTCTAGAGCCTTCAATGGCCGATAGATAGGCTTTATAGGCATCAGTCTGCTCACTGGGTAAAAGAGATAACTCATCAAGATACTCCTGTACAAGTAAAGAGTACTCTTCTTCAAAGACACGAGCATAATCACCTTTCTCATCGGCTTGAGAGTAGTCTCTATACTTTGCGACTTCGTCAATAAAAAATAGAGAGAGAACCTTTATACCTTGGCTGAAAAGAGTTTTTTCTTTTTCTAGGTGCGCTTTAATTGTCTCGCGGATCTGTATTCGGCGAATGGTCTCTTCGGTCACGTCTCCCGTGGCATCGCCCGCGGTTAAAACATGGCCATTTTTGAATTCAACCGTGTCGTTAATCGCGTTGACATCAGTAACCACAAAGTCACGGTACTGGTCCAGACCATTGCTAAGATCAAAAAGATTATCGCCCTTAGTGACCTTCTTGGGTATGCGTTTAATGCCATTTTGTTGTTTAACTTCGATCTCAATGCGAGCCACTGGCATTTTTTTCGAGATCTCGATGGATTCCAAATATAGATAGGCTGTCGTTCCCGCCAAGCCTTTTACTGAAATACCACGAACGGCAATTTTCTTAACCAGCTTATTGTTATAAGCGTCAAGCGCATCCAGGCGATGCACTTTATTATGTGTTGTCTTATGCGTGGCCGAATATCGAAGTACCATCAGTGGTTTGAATTTGGCTAAGGCATCTAATGTCTTCTTGCCTTCCATCTTCTGCGGCTCATCCAAAATCAGGATTGGGCGGTTTGCACTAATAACGTCAATAGGTCGCCTAGACTGGAAGTCATCCAACTCTTCATAAATTCGTCGATTGTCTTTTCCTGAAGCATTAAAGGCTTGAATATTAATGACCATCACATTGATGCCACTGTCAGAAGAAAAACTCTCTAACTGGTGCAATTGTTTCGAGTTATAGATAAAGAACCGGGCCTTTTTACCGTCGTAATTCTGAGCAAAATGCTCACCTGTGATTTGCAGCGACTTGTAAACACCTTCACGAATGGCGATGCTAGGCACAACGATAATAAATTTGCTCCAGCCATAGCGCTTATTCATCTCAAAGATGGTTTTGATGTAGCAATATGTCTTACCAGTACCGGTTTCCATTTCAACATCGAGATTAATCTTAGAGCTAGCATTGCTGACTAACGCTTCTGAAACAGGGAGGTTCTGTCTACTTTGAACACCATGGATATTTTGCAATAGCTGCGATTCAGTGATCGCGAGTTCAGCATTTTTAAAACCGTCTTGGTCGCTCATATCCCAGCCAGCATTACCAAATTTATCTTTGGCAACACCAGGGTCGATTCGGTAGGTTACGCCGGAGCTATTAGGTTGCCCAGCAAAGCAGTCAACAACCGACTCTACGGCAACAGTTTGATAAGGTTGGACTTTGAACTTTAACTTCATGCTCCCTCCTTAAATCGCTTTAACTTCAGTATGCGGCGAAACTTGCTTGAAAATCTGCTCAGCATTAATTTTTACCGCGTCAGACTCAAAGCCGTCATCACGGAACACTACGCGAAGTGGTTCTTTTGCAGCTAACTCTTTAATCAAAGCTTCATTTATACGCAGATCAAAACAGGCTACCAGTGCATCATCATCAACAAAGAAAACCGGCTTACCTTGAATCGTTTCTTTTTTGATTGGTAAGGTTAAATCGACGCCCCAATCAAGTAATACTTGAAAGAGTAAATCTTCATCAGTGCGGTCTGATTTAATATTATCTACCAATAAGTCTAGCGAACCCTGAGTAACTTGATCTGGAGAGTAGTAAACATCCGTCATGTTTGATGAATCTACTTTAAGTACTCGAAAGCCAAAATCCTTTGCATTTTTATAGTTGCTTCCTATTTTTCTGATACGAGCTTTGCTTACATCAGCAATAGACCTACATCCCAGCTTAAACCCTTCAGATCCTTCTTTTAATGGCTCTGGAATTTGCACCATTATAAATTTACGAGAACCTAAATCTTCATTATTCAGTTTAATAACTGCCTCTGCGGTAGCACTTGAACCAGCAAAGAAATCCAATACCAAATCATTCCCGCGAGTAGAAATCCTCAAGAGTCTTTCTATTAATTCAATAGGTTTTGGTGTCTCGAATACCACGTAACCATCGAACAGTTTATTCAGATACTTAGATGCTGTACTGTTTGTGCCAACATCATTAAGCAATGTTTGGGCAACTGTACCGTCTCTGGTTTGAGATAAAAACCTTTTATCCATAGGCTTACCATCACCATTTTTCCCCCAATAAACAGTTCCTTCTTTGATTTTCTTTGCCATGTCCTCCTGATTTACAGCCCACATCCTACCTTCTGGCGGGAAATGCTCCTGTCCCGTATTCGGATTAACAATCTTGTAGAGTAAGCTCGGTGTAGATCGACCACCTTTAGCAGCCGCAGTCAAGTTATCAGGTTTCCATCGTCCTCTTGGATCGTTATCAGGATTTTTGTAATCTTTATCTTTAGCTGGATCTCGAGGTAAAAGATACAACTCTGCTTTAGTAAAATCTTTTACGTACATCAGAACATATTCATGTACAGAGCCCACAACGACATTATTCGGTGCAGTTTTCTTAACCCAGACAAATGTTTCTACAAAATTCTGCTCACCAAATATCTCATCACAAATTTTCTTTAAATTCGCATATTCTTCATCATCAATTGAGATAAAAACGACACCACTATCAGAGAGCAAGTTTTTAGCTAACTTTATTCTAGAGTACATCATAGATAGCCAATCGGAATGAAATCGTCCATTTGATTCCATATTAGCCACCAGCCTATTCCCTATCGAATCGGCCTGTAATGAGTTTTTGAAATATGATTCAGTATTTTCAGAGAAATCATCATCATAAATAAAGTCTCGTCCTGTGTTATATGGTGGATCTATGTATATTGTTTTGACTCTACCTAAGTATGTTTCTTGCAACATCTTTAGCGCATCAAGGTTATCGCCTTCAATAAAGAGGTTTTCAGTGGTGTCAAAATTGACACTTTCTTCTCGACAAGGTCTTAAGGTCTTGGCAATAGGTGCATTCGCTGTTAGTAGTGCTTCTCGCTTACCGGGCCAGTTCAGCTGATAGCGCTCTTGCGGGCCTTCAACGATTGAATTTGATAGCTCTTGTTTAAGTTGGTCAAAATCAATGGCTAACTTTAGCTCTCCGTCAGCCCCTTTTGATTCCGTCACGCAGTTCGGAAACAACGCCTGAATTTTCTCTATGTTTTGCTGCGTCATGTCGGGGCTGTGCATCTTTAATTTATCCATGTGTTCACCTTTTGCGTGATGCCTTGCATAAAAAGCATGTAGCACCATTTAACTTATTGAAATTGTTTATTCTTTATGCGAGTAATTCTTCAAGCTCGCACCTTAAATTCTTTAACTGCTTATTGAGCTCAACCTTGCGGTTAAACTGTTTCTCAGCATGAACCTTCTTCTTATATTGCGAGATTTGCTTTTCCAATGCCTGAATTGCCATCAAGCGTTCAATGACCTCTTCAATACTCTCTGCGGTTCGTTTGGGTATGGGTAACAAGCGAGCAAGAAGCTTTTGATACAGCTCTTCCATATCGATTGCAGTTGGCAAACCCAATACTTCAGAAGTTACTGTTGATGCATTAACTAAATAGAACGTTTCTGAGAACAAATAACGGCTACAAACCCATTTGGCCTGATCGTTCTCTGCCTTACGCTTATAGCAAGCGGCGTAATGGCCTTGCTCACCACTAGCACCCCATACCTCAAATAGAATGGGAAAAGGTATGGCCAAATCAATCGCTTTAAGTACGCTGTCGTCTATCGAGTCACCTTTAAGCTTCACACTGAAAACCTGTATTTCACTGACCTCACTGGTTTGGGGAATATTCAGCGTGCTAGGCGATAGCTTGTAAGCCCAAAGAATTTGATCTACTTGCTCTACAAAAAGTGACTTCAACCCAGTGGTTGCCGCGCTGTGCTCATATATTTTGTTCTTAGGCACGACTCGACCGAACTTTGCGTTGTCAGGAAATATCCAAGGTGAGTTCATAAACTAGCTAACCTCATCCTGAGCACTATTCTCCATCAGATGCTTTTGCTGGATCACAATAAATGCCAGCAATTCAAAGTCATCAAGCCCGGCAAATGTATTCACTAAAGCAGAGGTAGCGCCACCACTGAACAAACTATCAATATCTTTTTCTTCCTTAACTTCAACCATGCTTTTTATGGCATCGGTTAGAAGGTGAGAGTAACGCTGCATATCTCGACCGTCTTGTGTTAGGCGATTAAATAACGCACAAATATCACTGAGCGGCTCTGTTTGCCCTTTGCAGCTACTGCGGATTAAATCTAATAATCTCTTTACCTCAAAATGATTAGCGACGATGTGCCCCTCATTCGATACATAGACAAGGTAATAAGGGTGGAGCCTGTTTTGCAGATCTCTATCGATACTGTTATTGACGTTTTTCAGCGCAAACACCACGCCAGGCAATAACCCTAATTCTGGCTTAGCTTCAACCACCGCATGCATGCCACTTGGTGCGTTTCTTGGTTCGCCGTAGAGTTTCATTAAATTAAGTAGGTCCATCCGAAATTCGTTTAGACCTAGATCGGTGATAGAAACCCCCGTTTTTAAATCTTCAAGCTCAATGACTTCTTCTTGCAGCTTCTTTAACTGCTCTTTACGATACGACACATCGTTAGCTTGACTACTTAAGACGTTATCATCACCAGTCGCTGTCACGTCAACAATCGTCATTCGACTTTCAACACGTTCTTTTAAGTTGATGTACTCATCCAGCGATATATCAGGCCAGTAGTTAACTAACTGAATGCATTTATTCGGCGAGCCAATACGGTCAACTCGACCAAAGCGCTGTACAATCCGAACTGGATTCCAGTGAATATCAAAGTTAATTAAGTAATCGCAGTCCTGTAAGTTCTGTCCTTCAGAGATACAGTCTGTAGCAATCAACAAATCGATTTCAGCGGGTTCATCGGGTAATACACTGGCTTTCGATTTGGAAACTGGCGAAAACAAGGTGAGCACTTCTTGTGTGTCGTAACCTTTTCGTCCGGTTTTTAAGGTGGTCTTAGGTAAACTGGAACCACCAGTGATCATCGCAGTATGGATTCTATGCTCGCTTAACATCACAGGTGACAACTGCTCGTACAGATATTGAGCGGTGTCCGCAAACGCCGTGAACACAATGATTTTCCTGTTTCCAGGATTTATCGGATTATTTATTTTTGCAGCAATATGTGATTTCAGATGCTGCAACTTGGCATCTTCTTCTGGCTTAATTTTGCTAACAGAATCTAGTAACCCTTTGATCAGCTCCAAATCGCCATCTAAATCCTGCTGCCAGGATGGAAGATCCATATCCATTAGCTTGATTTTGATTTTGTTACCGATTTCCATATCGTGATAAGAAGGCAAATCGTCTTCATCTGCTTCAATAGACTCTAGCGCTTCAACGAGACTGCTCACTTCGGTTTGCCCGTCTCGCTTATAGAATTCGTCGATAATACCTAGAACACGAACATGGTTATCATGGAGAGATTGCAAGGTGCTTCTGAACGAGTATACGGAGCTCTCAAGACGCTTTAGAAGGTTGGTTGTCATCAGTGCAACTAAGCTTTTTTCACGGTCGCTTTGCTTTAACTTACCTTTTCCGCCTTCAACTTGCGTGTCATACATCTCCTCGTATTTCTTCAATCTACTCGGGAGGATATAACTCACTGGCGCATAAACAGATAGTTTGAGTAGCTTAAGCTGTTCAAAGATCTCATTCAGGCTAACTACATCCGAACGAGTAGTAAGCGGACAATGAAACGAGATTGGCTTGTTACGTTCAGGGAAATGGCCAATATCTGTTGTGTCGTAGAAAGTTGTGATGTGCTTTCGTGAGCGAGCGATAGTGACGCTATCAAGCAGTTCAAAAAAGTCAAAATCCAAGGCATCGAGAATGGCTTTAGCTGTTCGCGTCTCTGGGTCTAGTTTGGACCAAGCGTTAAATGCGGCTTGTGCTTGGTTGAATATCTGTTCCACGCTTTTTGTGGTTTTAAGATGCTTTGTGAGATTGCTCGACTCGCCTTCATAAGCTAGCGCAAGCTGGTTTCTTAAGTCAGTAAATCTATTATTCACTGGTGTCGCTGATAGCATCAGCACCTTGGTTTTTACGCCAGCGCGAATAACTTTATTCATCAGTTTCTGATATCGAGTTTCTCGATCTTTCACTGCATCGTTATTTCTAAAGTTATGCGACTCATCAATGACGACCAAGTCATAGTTACCCCAGTTGATTCTATTTAACGGAGTACCGAAGGATTCGCCAGAGGTTCTGCTCAAATCTGTGTGACACAAAACATCGTAACTAAAACGGTCTTTAGCAAAGATATTTGTCTTTAAGTTTCGATTAAAGTTGAGCCAGTTATCCGCTAACTTTTTCGGACATAGAAGCAGCACAGATTTGTTTCTGAGCTCGTAATACTTGATGACGGCTAACGCTGTAAATGTTTTACCAAGACCAACACTATCAGCCAGAATGCAGCCGTTATAGGTCTCTAACTTATTGATAATCCCAGTCGCGGCATCTTTTTGGTAGTTAAATAATTTTTTCCAAATCAAGGTGTCCTGATAGCCGGTTCGATCATTTGGTAATACATCCTCTGTAATATCATCAAGAAATTCATTAAAAATGTTATACAAAATAATGAAATAGACTTTTTCGGGCGAGTTTTCTTGGTAGACAGATTCTATATGCTCGCAAATGGTTTTAGTAACATCTTGAAGCTTCGCAGGGTCTTTCCAAATTTGGTCGAATAACTGTAAGTACTGTGCTGTGAAATTTGGCTCATCGATTTTTTGCACAAAATTCGAAATAGCATTGCCTCGCTGATACCCTAGATCAACCGCCGTAAAACCGCTAACCGGAGCAAAAACTGCACTTATTGCCTCTGCTTGCTGTCTAGATGCTTCCGTCACAACAAACGACTGCATTGGAGAATCAGTTTTGTTTGATTTGAATGTCGCTTTCTTTCTGATCCAGTTTGCACACTCTTTAGCGATCGCTTTTTGAGTGAGCTTGTTCTTTAACTGTATTTCAAAGTCAGTTCCGTAAAGGCTGCGTTCACGCCCAGCTTTGGGGATAAAGAACTCTCGTTTTTCTTTTTTGAATTTATCGGTAACTTCATCCGCGACAAAAGTAGGTGATGTGAAGATGAACTCAAGTGAGTCTATCTTCGCTAACTCTTTTTTGAGTGCCTCATACGCATAAATAGAAAAGCAAGACGCAGCAATCTTTAACTTTGTATTAGGTGTCAGCGTCTGTTGAAGCTCGTCACCTAATAGGTTGTTAAGGTTATCGATTATTTTCATCAAAATTTATTCCCTGCGCCAAGTTCGTTTTTGTGTATTAGTTACCAAGTTCTTTTTCAATCCCTGGAGCTAGCATGATGTTTTTAACTCCATAAAGTGTTGCTCTGTTCTTTAAGTACAAATGAGCTCCACCATCTTGGAGTGTGGCGTTGGTAGAACAATCCACATTCCATTGTCTGAGTAAGTAGCCTGCCGATGCCGCTCTAATCTCAACCTTTAAAACGCCACCCTCCATACCATAATCCAGTTCAATCGCTTCGCTGTGCTCAATACGAGGATGCGGCACTAACTCCAGCTCTACAAAGCGGTTCCATTGCCGGTCTTGGGTTTCGAACTCGGTTTCAGATAAAGTGGAATCTTCAAGCACAACCGCTGCTTTAATTCGGGTCAGTACAAAGTCACGAAATTCACCATGTTTGCGATCAAAACCACGAACGTGCCAACGCAGGCCATTGTCCACCAGCGTATGCGGCACAATTTCACGCGTGGTTTCACCGCTCGATAACGACACATAGGTGATACTCAAGGCTTTGCCTTTGTGTATGGCCTCGGTGACTTTCGCTACTATCGATAAGCTCGGCTTGTTAAGGTGATAAGGCGCTTCACACGCAAGAGGTGGTTTTACCTTTCCAGTGAAGCCATCTCCGTAGCCTTGGCTAATGGTTGCCAGAGTTCTCACAACGTCGTAGTCGAACAAGGGTTCAAAAGCTTCACCACGCTTATGCAATTTGAGCTTTTGGTCATATTCAATATTGCCTGGCGCAAGCTCTCGGTACATGGTGAAGTCTTTCGTTGCTTGTGCAGCGGCTATGCTGAAGCGATCGACTAAGTCCGCCCGTACCGCTTCTCCCTTAAACAATAAGGTGAAATCGATGTGTGCAATGCGATCCCTGGTTGCTTGTGGCAACTGCGCTATCTGCGAAAGCCTATCTGGCTTCGCCACTACCGTTTGTTTCAGACCATCATTTGTCATGCGTCTTGTTTATCCAATTCAACCAGTTTCTTAAAACTCTGTTTATAAAGTACGGACCGACATCGCGTAATCACATTGAAAAGCATCACTCAATGCTGCTCTTTATCCGCAATGACTAATCAATCTCTACCGGTTGAAGCTGGACAGATGGCCATAAAATACTGAATAGGCTTCAACCTAATTAATTTTATTAGGTATCATCCTATCACAAATTGTTTTGTAGGGAAGACTAAGCGGCAACTTTTTGATCTGGATTACAATTGCCGCTGAGTCATGAGCGTGAAGGCCTTGTTTCATGCCATTGCTGATAGCCGCTATCAATGCGCTACCCGAACCAGTGGCACCACGATGTTACCGCGATGCGATACCCCTTTGTCCGACTCTGTAGAGATCAGGGCTCGTTGCTCACTCTCTCGAACACGCCTGGCAACTTCTGCCTGGGCTGGTAGCAATGGCAGCATCCCTTCAGCAATCGCGTCTGGGGCAGACTCTTGGCCACAGGACATCAAGTGCTTCCATGGATCTTTAAGAAAGCGCTCGAACGTGATGCCAAATTCAATGATGCGGGCAGAGACGAAGATTTCGCCCCAGTATTCAATGTAGGTGTCTTGGTACATGGAAAGATTCCTCTTGTTGGTTAAACCATGAGTTC
>CAKZQF010000079.1 GCA_937139475.1 uncultured Gammaproteobacteria bacterium
ATGAACAAACGAATGTAGAAAAACTACTTCCTTGGTATATTAAACTTAGCTAAGTGTCGATTGCCGGACGCTTACGATGCAATAGCTAACAATGGGAGAATTAACTACCAAAATTAGGCTTAACAGCTTAAAAAGGTTGAATCGATATGCGTATTTAAGACGCACTGATCCTAAGGATTAAATGTGAATAGGTGGTTTGAATAGGTGTAGATATACACCTGAATCAGGATGTTCGTTTTGAGAAAGAAATCTCTTACCATTATCAGCAAAATGCAAAAGGGATTGCTCTAAAGGCTGAGCTGAGGTAGATATATTAGAGCCAAAGCATCCCCCGACATTCGGACAAACGCAGTCTCCAGCTTTACAAGTTTCACACTCTTCATGTGAAGATTGATTATCTTCTGACATACTATTGTGATCGTGCATAGCCATTTGACTAGCAATGTGAGAGCTATTATCAGTAATAGTGGGCTTTTTCATGTTTTCACAATCCATTGGCGCATACGAAGCTAAACTTTGTTGGCTAAACAACAAAATTATAACAATCGCTATAACACCTCTAAAATTGAACACTATTTAATTACCATTATTTAAATTTCTCACACCCTTCATACTAGTTTATTTTTTTATTGTCATGTTTTAGATCAAATAATTGTATTAGACCTAAGTCTTATTTCATGGGTATAAATGTCTATTCTTATTTGCACCTTCATTTAACGGTAAACATATTTAAAAACAATATGTTTACCGCAACTATTCAACAGCTATAGTTAAGTTTTTACTCCTTTAAAAACCCTATAATTGCCTTAACATCGTCCTTATTCATCGGATATTTAGGCATAGCTGAAGCCGCATTGTTAAATTTCGGATCTATTAGTTTTTTCAAGAGAAACGCTTCACCTTTGTTTGCAACCACACCGTCTAGATTAGGACCTAACTTACCACCTTCTCCTTTGATTTGATGACAGCCTTGACACCCAAATTGAGCAACCAGTTCCGCTCCCGATTTTTTTGGGGCATTTGGTTTTGTATACTCTTCAGCATGTCTAACATCCGCTGTCAATGTGCTGGCTAAAAAGGCTTCTACAGCAAGTGCTTCTTTGCCAGTCATATGCGCTTTCGCTCTCATATGAGGAATAACCACTGACCACTCTTTCTTAGAATACTCTTCAGCGGGACGTGCATTGTGACAACGAGCACAATTTTCACTATAAACCTTAGCTCCTTTTGCTACTAAAGAAGGATCATTGACGTGTTGTGCCTTAATAGAAAAAGCACTCGTAGTTAATACAATAATTGTGAACACAAATTTTATTGATTTCATAATGGTTCTCCTTAAAATCCGAAAGCTAGTTGTAAGAAAATTCGGTCATCAGGTACGGATGTATGACTTGCTTCCTCGTTATCTATTGAAGTGCTTTCCGCGCCTAACTTTAATACTGCACTAGGTTCTAACCAATAATTTACACCGTAGTAAATACGACTTCCGGTTTTCCCTCCATCTTCTTCAAAATCATGTTCAATACTGCCATCGAAATCAGATTCAATATCAGAGTAACGTACAACAAATTCAACAGGGTTTAACCACGACTTACCTAGTTGTCTAGCCTGCCAGGTTCCTTGAATGTACCATCCACTCTTATCGAAGTCTTTAACCCACTCTTCTCCATGCCCTTCCTCTTCGCCTTCTTCCTCTCCCTCGGTTTCAGCGGTAGAGCCAAAGATTTCTCCTCTTACACTGGAGTAACTTCCAACCCAGTTAAAGTCTATGTTATATGCGCTATAATTTAGATCTCCATCGTCACTATACGCCCCACTATAATAAGACATCCCTATTTCCCATTCAGGTAAAAACGCGTAGGCTATTCTTCCCCCAAATGCCATAGAGTCATTGTTATCACCTTTTTTTGATTCAATTTCGACACCGCCACCATGGTCTCCTTCTTCCTGGCGTGGTCCACTTACTGCGTAGAAATCAGTAAATATTCGTCCTGCATCACCTAAGACCCAGGTATTAGCGACATTAATTCCCGTATCATTCATGATACTAGTCACTCCACCTAAAGACCCGTTGCCTCCATGTCCGCCATAAATTCCCGGATTACTCACAGCTTTATTAATCCAACTAGGATGTAAATTTGCACCAAATTGACCAAAAGGTAGTAAAAACTTACCCGCAGTAATAATGGTATTATCATTAAAGAAATAATGCATATTTGCATATTCAAGTTCTGTTTCAGTTTCCCCCTTCAGCATTAGTGCTAAATTCTAACTCTGCTTCGATATGAATCTTTTCAGATAATTGAAACAAGAAAATAGGAACAAACCGTGCAACAACATTATTTTGAATATCATTGCCTTCTTCATCTTTCATATCTGGCTGGTATGCATAAGTTACGTCACCGTAACCAGCCAATGCTAAACGACCAATATCTAAAGCAGAACTTTCTTGTGCGGTAGCAGTTGTCATCAAAGACATTGAAATGGCTGCTGCAACAGCCGATTGGAGAAGTACCTTTTTCATGGTATCACCTTAATATTTTGTTTAGGCGTGAGTTATTTCTCACACTGAGTTAATTTAAAAATAAGAATTAGTTATAGAGCAAAAAGAGCACACTTTGCTTTTAGTCAAAGCCATCTTAGTTTTCATGGTGCTCTAAACTTTTTTGAATTAATGGAAGTCAGTTACCTAAAAATAGGCACACTGATCCCTATTAAGCGAATATTGGAGGGCGATACGGGTTAGATTGAGGTTGCGATATAAAGTTTTGAATTAAGCTTTTAGTAGCCTTCGAAATTACAGGTAGAAAACCTGATATATTAATATCTTGAACTAATGAAGAGTTTGCCTGCCCTGTATAATCTGGCATACAATCACAATCTATACAGTGGCAATTATCCATTGTTTTTGAGTCATGATTAGCATGATTACTTTCAGATTTTTCTTGGTGCCCACCATCATGATGATCATGGATATTAACAGTATTGTTTAGAGATGTTAGTGCATTAGAAATTATGGCCATTTCAGAACACAAATGAATAGCTGTAGCAAATACTTGTCCATTTACAGACAAATATATCAAAATATAAAATAGCAAATTCAAACGTTGCCCCATGGACAGTTTTATCCTCACTAGCATGTTACTTCACTATAAACTTATAGCATATTTATTCTGGTAATATTGATTGAAATCAAGCATTCAAACAATCCCTCAAAATAATTATGGTTACTCTCTTTCATCATCCAATTAACCATGTGGTGCAGGTACAGACCAGAGAATTACAAATACGAGAGAAGCAGCTATGAACGCGCTCCCAATGATTTTTAGCCATACTCTCCCTGTTTTATTCTGGTATTTAAGCAATAGCATTATTGTAATTAGCGTCTGGACTAAGTAATAAAGAGCAAACCCTTTAGAAGCGAAGTTAATTATTTCAAAAATATTCGAAGTCCAGACCAAAATAATTGCTAAAATGACCACTAACATGTATCCCATATTAGTAGAAATTTTAGACTTGAGAAGCTCTCTAACTAGACCTCCACCACCGATTGTATCGGCTAGTGCAGCACTTAGTTGGCTTGCTGTTGCAGCAATTAAAAGCAGAATAGGTAAGACCCAAACAGCTTTGCCTAATGTATGGCTAATCGTAGTTTCATTTAATTCAACAATAGGAAATTCTAAAAATATTGGACAGGTTAAACCTATAAAAATGAAATATAGTACGATTGCGATCCCTTGTGAATATTTGACTGCCTTTATACGTTGAGTTGCTGAATATTCTGCCCCCATAAAACGAGTTGTTTCGAACCCTTGTGTAACCATCAGCATTCCAGCCAGCATACTAATTATTTCGAATTTACTTAAACTCTGAGTAGCTGAATGTTCAAACCAAGCCTTACCTGTCGATATGTCATAAGTAAACAAAGCAACCAATACACCAACTATAATAGAAAGTTTGATGGTCACAGCATAAAGCTCTATAGCTTCTAAACCCTTCGCACCTCTAATCCAAGCTACAGCCATTATCGAAAGTAATACCGCAGTTGTGGCAACTCTTACAATATACAAATTTTCAATACCAAGGCGGTCAAAAACAAATGCAGAAAACAGACTGATATAAAAAGCGACAGATATTGCATATGCCCCTCCAAGAAACCATTGACCAACCTGTTCTAGCTTTGCAATAGATCCATTAGGGTTTTCAACTAAATATTGCTCAGCATGAAGTATGTTGAAGCGAATAATAGCTCCCAAAGCTAATGAAAACAGTGATAAAACTACAATTCCAGCTAATGCCCACTTTCCCATAGTGGCATGCAGTAGTGGTGCAACAATTAAAAATCCACTGCCAATGATTGAGGCTAAGGGAGTTACGGTCGCCCTCCATTGTTGCGATAAGCGAAATCGTTTATTAAACAAAACTATAACTACAACTAATGAAAAGAAAATTGCAATACCGTTATGCAACATACTTCATACTCCTAAGATTAATGATGTTTATACCAGCCAGCTTTTTTAATGTCATTCCAAGAGGTATTTTGGTGACAAGCAAAACATTCTTCTACAGGTGCTTTGTGCTCCCCTGCAACCTTTGCAGATATCTTTTTAAAATGTTTCATATAGTGGCTAGGTGGTGCCTCATGGCATTGATTACAGTCGTTTGACTTGTTTGATGGATGAACAAATGAAGATAAAGACCACTGTTCAGTGCTATGACATTGTACACAATCATCTGAAAACAACCCAAAATGCCTATCATCGTTAGCATGACAAGTAGCGCAATTAAGCAACGCTTCTTTTGTACTAACATGCGGATTAATAAGTAGCGGATCCACTTTTCGATTATCCGATAACATTTCTTTGAAAAGCTTTTGCACAGCCGTGCCTTGATCAAACGGGGTATCATCTTCAGGTAACATACGTAAACCTATATCAGAGAGTGCCTCATGGTCCATTGTAGATATGCGTGCTGCTTTTCCTTGATGTTCCATATGACATGAATTGCATTCGGCAATATCGACATGAAACAAAGTAGGCTGACGCTGAATTATTTGAGTATCATTGGCATGGCAAACTACGCAATTTTCACGCGTAACCCCCGTTATTGGCGTATGGCAACTTTGACAATCATCTTCTAAAAAGGAATGGGCTTCACTTAAATCTCCAGGGATAACGGTCATTTCCCAATTTACATTGGGTAACTCACTCGAATGGTAATAGTGACTTACCAACGCAGCTATAATCACTGCTATAATTCCACCAAAAATATATTTGATCATAACCACCTCAAGCCAAAATAAATTTCAGCAGTTATATGAAAAATTATGAGCACATATAAGATCATGGAAATAGATATATGAAATTTTAACCACCGTTTGAACCAAAGCTTCGCTGTATCATGAATACGAATGCTATATTCAATATCTGATATTGCATCTACCAATCGCAAAACTCTTCTCTCATTACTAGTTCGACCTAAGCCAAGACTAGATGAAAATAATGATGGAGAGTCTGAGTTTAAATCACTTGGTATGACGTTAATATGTTTAGAACAAAATCGATCATGCAATTCAATTTGTTCATCTTTTAATTCATTTTTTAATTCTTCTTTTAGTTTTTTCTTATCTTTTAATTTTGACGATATTAAGCTAAGTATATATCGTCCAATGAAACCACTAATCGCAACTAGCATCATTAAGAGCACCAATAAAATACCAAGTAAACTATCAAAACGGTGAGCGCTATGTAGTAATCCTATGATTGGTCCTATCACTCCAGCATAGATATGCCAAACCAATAGTGTTGACATAGAAACCTTCTTGGTCACCCAGATTTTTATTGATTTATTTCTCTTGATCACTAGGTAAATCAAAGGAAAAAACAACAAAAAGGCGGCTATTATTCCGAGCATGCTTCCACTAAAACTGCCTGGAAAACGTGGTGAACTGTGCCAAACAAATCCACCCCATAACACGATCATCAGCAACACTAAACTGGCGACAATTGTCCTTTCTTGATTTGCCATCACTTTATACCTCTACCTTTACAGGGGTTTTGGGTATTGATTGACAAGCTAATACGTAACCATTTTCTTTATCATCATCCTCTAGGCCATCATCAACATCCATTTCTACTTGCCCTTCGAGTAACTTGACTTTACATGAGCCACAGCTTCCTGCTCTGCAAGAGCTATCAATATCAACATCTAAATTTTCCGCAACATCAAGAATGCTTTCTCCTTCGGCTGCTTTTGCATGTTTATTTGACTGAGTAAAGGACACTTCAAAACCATTATTAATTGCCTTATCTTTGATATTGGTATTTTTATCTAAATTCCTCTTGATAGGACTTTGTTGTTTATTTTCTTTCTTCACAGGGGTACTACCACCAAAAGCTTCAATTTTCACTCTTTCAGGCATCATGCCTAACTCAATAAGCATGTTTTTCATAGCATCCATCATCGGTGGAGGCCCACAGATGTGAGCAGTTTTTTCCGATAGCTCTGGAACAAAGTCGTTTACCAATTGAGAAGTAAATCTACCTTGAGGTCCCATCCAAGCAGTTCCTTCAACCCGTGTCATGCTTACTAAGACATGTAAGTTTTTATGACGAGATTGTAAATACCTTAATTCTCGTTCGAAAATAAAGTCATTTGATGTTCTCGCACAAAAAAGAAAATAGATATTTCCTTTCCAACATGTAGAGGTTAAGTATCTGACAGCACTCATCATGGGGGTAATCCCAACGCCACCAGATACTAAGACAATGTTCTCTTCATTATTTCCGTTGAAGTAGAACTTACCATTAGGTGCTTTTATTTCAAGCGCATCTCCTATGTAAACGTTGTCGTGCATGAAGCGAGAGACTAAGCCTTGCTCCTCTCTCTTTATTGTTACTTCAAAATAATATCTCTGAGTGGGTGACGAGGCAATGGTATAAGAGCGTTTTATTACTTTAGGCTGATTAGGGATATTGAGAGAAAAAGTAACAAACTGGCCTGGCTCATAATTGAATGGCAGAGGTTCCCCAGCTAAAGATGCCAATCTAATTGTTTTTACATCATGTGTTTCATTAAATATTCCGATGACATATACAGTACCTTTGAAAACGCCCTTTTTCTTTGAAGCGAAACTTGTAGATTCATTACTAGTAACCAATGCTCCATTCAACTCACTAGACTTATCAAACGTGGGGCTATTGTTTATATTTTCAGAAACTTCTTTCTTATTTTCATTGTCTATCACTTGCGGCTCCTTGACTGGAGCTACCTTTAATTCTTCTAACAGCGCAGATGCTCTTTTCATTTTAAAGGCGTATGCCCAAATAAAAACAAACGCAAATAAAAACAAAATGGTCATAACACCAAAGTGAAGTATGTTTATTCCGAATATATTTGATTGCTCGCTTTTAGGCACTGTTGGTAAGAGATTCATTTGACTTTTAAACCATTGAAGAGCCACTCGCCTTGGTTCCTGCCCTTCTGCTATCGCCCTTTTAGTAGCTAAACCACTATTGTATTGACTTAAACCTTGCTCTATTTTTTCTATAGAAGATTGCATTTCAGAATAGTTTTGCTGACCATCGGCATTAGCTAACGACATAAAGCCGTCTACCATTATTTGATTACCTTTTTGCATTCTATTTATGGCTTTTTGAAGTACTTCATCGGCCAGGTGAGGAGGAAGTTTCGATAGACGCATTAATGTAGGGTAGAGATCTTTAGGCTTAGGTGCTCCCATTTGCTCCATCATTCCGTTCATCTTTTTACCCATTCCTGGGCCTTTAGACATAACAGAGGTTTGTGTTTGGCCAACACTATCAACAGATAAGTTACTCACACCGTCATTATTAGCTACGACAATATTTTTTTGAGTTGGTGAAACCGATACGATTTGTGAATTCTTTGGGTGATGATTCGCATGTTCATCTTTCCCTTGCTGAGCAAATGATGCAGTGCAATAAAAATATAAGGTAACCCAAAGTGATAGAGTAATAACTGTTTTATTAAAAAAGAAATTCATCATAGACCTATCCCTTACTATCAAATTCTTTTGATATATTTATTTTTTTAATAAGTTCCACTTGTTGCGGCAATAAAACGTTGACATGGTCAACTAAATTCAGACACCCTAGTTAAGCAACCATTTTTAAATCCACATTCATTAACTCAAAATTAT
>CAKZQF010000080.1 GCA_937139475.1 uncultured Gammaproteobacteria bacterium
CATTCGTGCAGGTCGGAACTTACCCGACAAGGAATTTCGCTACCTTAGGACCGTTATAGTTACGGCCGCCGTTTACCTGGGCTTCAATTCAGAGCTCTCACCCCTCCTTTTAACCTTCAGGCACCGGGCAGGCGTCAGACCCTATACGTCGTCTTGCGACTTCGCAGAGCCCTGTGTTTTTAATAAACAGTCGCCACCCCCTGGTTTGTGCCCCCGGATTCCACTTGCGTAGGACCCGGGCCTCCTTCTCGCGAACTTACGGAGGTATTTTGCCGAGTTCCTTCAACATCGTTCTCTCAAGCGCCTTGGTATTCTCTACCAGTCCACCTGTGTCGGTTTAGGGTACGATCTTATAGAGGGGCTATTTCCAGGAACCGCTCAGCTGCTCATTCAATCCAATAAGGATGAACAACACCCGCGATCCGTCACCACCTCATGGCCCAGGAATATTAACCTGGTTCCCATCGACTACGCCTTTCGGCCTCGCCTTAGGGGTCGGCTTACCCTGCTCAGATTAGCTTTAAGCAGGAACCCTTGGATTTTCGGCGAGAGTGTCTCTCACACTCTTTGTCGCTACTCATGTCATCATTCTCACTAGTGATCTCTCCACCGGATCGCTCACGCGCCGGCTTCACAGAAAGCTCCTCACGTCCAAGACCTTCCTAAGAAGGTTAAAGACGTGTGGAACTATGTCACACTACGCTCTGCTACCATGCACTATGTGCATCCTAAGCTTCGGCTCATGGCTTGAGCCCCGTTACATCTTCGCCGCAGGACAACTTATTTAGACCAGTGAGCTGTTACGCTATCTTTAAAGGATGGCTGCTTCTAAGCCAACCTCCTGGTTGTTTTGGTCGTCCCACCTGCTTTCCCACTTAGCCATGAATTAGGGGCCTTAGCTGGAGGTCAGGGTTGTTTCCCTCTCCACTACGGACGTTAGCATCCGCAGTGTGTCTGCCGTATAGTACTCCCGGGTATTCGGAGTTTGGTTAGGATCAGTAAGACGGTGAGTCCCCATTACCCATCCAGTGCTCTACCCCCCGGGGTATTCGTACGACGCTCTACCTAAATAGATTTCGCAGAGAACCAGCTATCTCCGAGTTTGATTGGCCTTTCACCCCTAGGCACAGCTCATCCCGATCTTTTTCAACAGATGTGGGTTCGGTCCTCCAGTGCATGTTACTGCACCTTCAACCTGGCCATGCCTAGATCACTCGGTTTCGGGTCTGATCCCACGAACTCATGCGCCCTATTAAGACTCGCTTTCGCTGCGCCTACACCTAACGGTTTAAGCTTGCTCGTGAGACCAAGTCGATGACCCATTATACAAAAGGTACGCTGTCAGGCCGCAAGGGCCCTCCAACTGATTGTAGGCGTTCGGTTTCAGGTACTGTTTCACTCCCCTCGTCGGGGTGCTTTTCACCTTTCCCTCACGGTACTGGTTCACTATCGGTCAGTAAGGAGTACTTAGCCTTCGAAGGTGGTCCTCCGATCTTCAGACAGAATTTCACGTGTTCCGCCCTACTTAATACGTCCTATCATGTTTCGAATACGGGACTATCACCCGCTATGGTCCTGCTTCCCAACAGGTTCTTCTCACACTCAAGGCTCGGCTGGTCCCCGTTCGCTCGCCGCTACTAGGGGAGTATCAATTGATTTCCTTTCCTCCGGGTACTTAGATGTTTCAGTTCCCCGGGTTTGCTCTTATAAACCTATGTATTCAGTTCATAAGTACCTGGTTAAGAACATTATTGGCTACCGAAGTAACAATAATGAACTTTCAGGTGGGTTGCCCCATTCAGAAATTCATGGATCAAAGCTTATTCTCAGCTCCCCATGACTTATCGCAGAGTATCACGTCTTTCATCGCCTCTTACTGCCAAGGCATTCACCAAACGCCCTTCTCGCGCTTGATCTGATCCAGAAATAGATAGCCTAAACCATCAGGATCCAGCCGCTGGTAAGTAGCCGGACCACAATCTCTGAACCAAAAAGCATACTTTCCCGCATTTATGATGCGAAAGTCGTTTCACTACTAAGGCTGTGATGTCGGTCGCAGCCCCTTCGCAAAACAAACATCATAAATACAATTGGTTCCAAAACCTTGCGGAATTAGAACCGGGTTAGTGTACTTGACTTGGACAACTCTGTCGTTTCAAACCGGCATACTCATGGACGTCCGAGGAAACAGACGTGTTCATAAGCTCGCTGTGTAAAATCCGAAGATCTCACCCAGCACCAATCTGAGATCATCCCCACACTCGGGGCGATCAACAGTGTTGTTGATTGTTTCTCTCTTTACGATATCAATTCGTCCAATTGGACGGTTAAGAACTGCGCACAGTGCTTAACGATCTAATTGTTTAATGGTGGAGCCTAGGAGGATCGAACTCCTGACCTCCTGAATGCAAATCAGGCGCTCTCCCAGCTGAGCTAAGGCCCCATCTTAATCCCGAAGGATGAGTGGTGGGTCGAGGAGGACTTGAACCTCCGACCTCACGCTTATCAGGCGTGCGCTCTAACCACCTGAGCTACCGACCCGGTTTTCGATTTGCAAAGCAAATCAAAACCCGTGTGCGACAGGGTATTGCAAAGCAATGCCCGAGAGCAGCACTCAGTGGTTATGTCACCAGGCAGCGCCAGATAACGGCTGCTGCCGCGACTTGTCTGAAGAGATATGAGGACGGCTCGGTCCATGTTAGTGTCCTACCGCCTTGCGGCTACTTGAGGACCTAACTGATGTTGAACAGTTTTGATTACTGTTCATTGCTAAGTGTATCACGACTTTTATGCGCTACCGCTTCGCTACTTGAGCGCGTTGGTAACTCAACCAAGTATCTAGATACATCCTTAGAAAGGAGGTGATCCAGCCGCAGGTTCCCCTACGGCTACCTTGTTACGACTTCACCCCAGTCGCTGAACCCACCGTGGTCCGCTGCCCCCTCGAAAGGTTGGCGCACGGCCTTCGGGTAGATCCAACTCCCATGGTGTGACGGGCGGTGTGTACAAGGCCCGGGAACGTATTCACCGCGTCATGCTGTTACGCGATTACTAGCGATTCCGACTTCATGGGGTCGAGTTGCAGACCCCAATCCGAACTGAGACAGCTTTTTGGGATTAACCCATTGTCACTGCCATTGTAGCACGTGTGTAGCCCAACCCGTAAGGGCCATGAGGACTTGACGTCATCCACACCTTCCTCCCGCTTATCACGGGCAGTTTCCCTAGAGTGCCCAGCCGAACTGCTGGCAACTAAGGATGTGGGTTGCGCTCGTTGCCGGACTTAACCGAACATCTCACGACACGAGCTGACGACAGCCATGCAGCACCTGTCACTTGGTCTCTTGCGAGAAAGCTAGATCTCTCTAGCGGTCCAAGGATGTCAAGGGTTGGTAAGGTTCTGCGCGTTGCTTCGAATTAAACCACATGCTCCACCGCTTGTGCGGGCCCCCGTCAATTCCTTTGAGTTTTAATCTTGCGACCGTACTCCCCAGGCGGAATGCTTAATCCGTTAGGTGTGTCACCGAACAGTATACTGCCCGACGACTGGCATTCATCGTTTACGGTGTGGACTACCAGGGTATCTAATCCTGTTTGCTCCCCACACTTTCGCACCTCAGCGTCAGTATCGAGCCAGTGAGCCGCCTTCGCCACTGGTGTTCCTCCGAATATCTACGAATTTCACCTCTACACTCGGAATTCCACTCACCTCTCTCGAACTCAAGACCAGGAGTTTACAAGGCAGTTCCAGGGTTGAGCCCTGGGATTTCACCCTATACTTTCTGATCCGCCTACGTGCGCTTTACGCCCAGTAATTCCGAACAACGCTAACCCCCTCCGTATTACCGCGGCTGCTGGCACGGAGTTAGCCGGGGTTTCTTTACCAGATACTGTCATTATCATCTCTGGCGAAAGAGCTTTACGACCCTAAGGCCTTCATCACTCACGCGGCATGGCTAGATCAGGCTTGCGCCCATTGTCTAAGATTCCCCACTGCTGCCTCCCGTAGGAGTCTGGGCCGTGTCTCAGTCCCAGTGTTGCTGATCATCCTCTAAAACCAGCTATAGATCGTAGACTTGGTAGGCCATTACCCCACCAACTATCTAATCTAACGCGGGCCAATCCTTCTCCGATAAATCTTTCTCCCGGAGGACGTATACGGTATTACTCTCAGTTTCCCGAGGCTATTCCGTAGAGAAGGGTATGTTCCCACGCGTTACTAACCCGTCCGCCGCTCGGTCCCGAAGGACTGCGCTCGACTTGCATGTGTTAGGCCTGCCGCCAGCGTTCGTTCTGAGCCAGGATCAAACTCTCAAGTTGAAAAGCATTACTGCTTATCCTTGACGTCGAACCTTTGCACATCGAATGATTGTTCAAATCATTCATCTTCTGTTTGTTGTGCTAAAGACTACAAAGTAGTCAGAAGCCGTCCAAACAGTGAAGCTGACACTACATCATCGGACAAAAGCCCTAGTAGCGCGATATGCCGAGGTTGATCCATCGAATGAACCAAACCGCCCACATATCTCTTCAGTATTCCATCAATTTCAAATAACGTTGAGACAACAAAAACAAGATGCGCCGTATATTCTCAGCGCGCCCCGCCATCACTACCTCGATTTTAATTCCGATCTTCGCTTCCGTTTCCGGCCGCTCCGACCAACCGCGCCGCTGTCTGCGTCGCCGTTGAAAGGGGTTCTAGTGTTACTTCCAAACAGCCGCAAGGGGTTTTTTGGACTAAATCGCATTTTTTCTAATTTTCCTGTTTTACGAACAAAAACAGCTATTTGCAGAGCGTTCTTGATAACAAAATTGCGCAGCGGATGCTTTCCCTAAGGTCCAATTCACAGCAATGTGGATAAGACCTTAGTTATCCACAGACTCACGCGTGAATCGGCCAGAGAATTGAAGTGAATTTTTGGGAATCCTCAGAGCAAGCAAGCCAAGGACCACTGCCATGTATAGCAAAGGCTCCAATTGGATGCCTTTTGCGACCATCACAAAATGCAAAGCCCCTAAGAAAGCGATTCCATAGGTGAGTTTGTGAAGCTTACGCCAACGCACACCCAGTTTACGCACACTTAGGTTGTTTGAAGTCACGGCCAATGGAATCATTAAGACGAATCCAACCATCCCCACAGTGATATACGGCCGCTTCACAATATCGGCCCAAATCTGGCTGACGATCTGCACATCGAGCACCAACCACACAAGCAAATGCAGCAGTACATATTCAAAGGTCATCACACCAATCGCACGACGGAACTTTAGAAGGTTCACGCCAAGATGTTTGCGAAGCGGAGTGATGCAAAGACCAACGATCAATAGCTTCAACGCGAACTCACCAAGTTCATGCTCAAGTGCCTTGATTGGATCAGCACCTGAGCCGCCTGTCAGCCCCTCATAGAGAAACCAAGCAGCGGGCAGAATTCCCACTATATATATAAGCCAAGCCGGAACTTTGCGCGCAGAGCCATTGATCGCATCTTTGATCATCAGAAGTTCACGCTCATATCCATGCCCTCATATAGGCTCGCCACTTCTTCCTCATATCCATTGAGCATCAGCGTTGGGATACGTTTCGCAAACAAGCCACCGCCGATCTTGCGCTCTGTCGCTTGTGACCAGCGTTTGTGATCCACCTTTGGATTCACATTAGAGAAGAAGCCGTACTCGCGCGCATTTGCAATATTCCAGCTTGTGGGCGGCTCTTTATCCGTAAGCGTGATTTTCACCACTGACTTGATCGATTTGAAACCGTACTTCCAAGGCACGACCAAACGCATCGGTGCGCCGTTCTGGTTTGGAATGTCTTTCCCATAAATACCCGTCGCCATGATCGTGAGCGGATGCATCGCCTCATCAAGGCGCAGACCTTCTACATAGGGCCACTCTAGAACGGGGAACTTTTGACCCACCATCTCTTCGGGGCGATAAAGCGTTTCGAACGCAACATATTTGGCGGAGGATTGAACGCCTGCAAGATCAAGCAGGTCTTTCAGCTCAAACCCATTCCAAGGCACGACCATTGACCACGCCTCGACGCAGCGGAAACGATAGATCCGCTCTTCGACAGTCATCTTCGCCATAATATCCCCGAAATCATATTCACCGGGCTTATCAACCAAGCCATCAATCGTGACCGTCCAAGGTGTTGTAGTCAGGCTGCCTGCGTTTTTTGCCGGATCATCCTTGCCGGTGCCAAACTCATAAAAGTTGTTGTAGCTGGTAATGTCCTCAAAGCTGTTCGGCTCAAGCACCTCTTGAGCGAGTGCTGCCCGCGGACCGCCAATTGCAGCGGCAAGACCCAGACCAGCAGCGCCACCCATGATTTGGCGTCTATTCAAAAATAATGCGTGATCGGTGACGTCGTTGTCGTTCAGGGTATTCTTCCAGCGATAGGCCATTGGGGCACTCCTTTGTTGAAAGGCAACATAGCCAGCAAGTGTTCACAGACCAATGGCGCGCCACTCACAATGCCGAGACAGCATTGCAACATTCGGCTTCCCCTTCGTGCCAATTCAATGCACAGTTTTTTGCGTGAAGGAATTTGATATGACAAACAGACCCGTAGGACCTTTGGTTCCTGATTGGACACCGCCCGCTGCGCCTGAACCGATGGTGCTTGAAGGACGTTATTGCCGATTGGAACCGTTGGTGGCCGAAAAACATGCAGCTTTACTATTCAATGCGTTCGTCGAGCAAGATCATCTCTTTGATTACCTACCAACAGGCCCATTTCATTCTGCCGCACAGTATCACCGCTGGGTGAAAGAGGCGACGGCGGATCAAAACAATCTGTTCTTTGTTGTCTTTGACCATAGCAAGCAAGCTTACCTAGGAGTGTTGAGCTTTCTTCGAATTGCACCTGCCGCAGGATCCATCGAAGTAGGCAACATCAACTTCTCACATGCGATGCAGCGCAGTCCGACTTCTACGGAAGCAATCTATCTGACAATGAAGTGGGCCTTTGAAGCAGGCTATCGGCGGTTCGAATGGAAATGCAACGCGCTCAACAAACCGTCGCGCCAAGCAGCCCAGCGTTTGGGGTTTAGCTTTGAGGGTGTTTTTCGCCAAGCGATGGTCGTTAAAGGACGCAATCGAGACACCGCTTGGTTTGCGATGATCGACAGCGAATGGCCCGCTTTGAAAGAAGCCTACCGCGTTTGGCTTGATCCCGCGAACTTTGACCAAAACGCTCAACAACGCGAACGTTTGAGAGATCTTACCGGCTTGGTACGTGCCGCCAACGATCCGACACTTTAGATTGCAATCCGCACTGACATGCGTTCGCGCACCAGCCCTGCCAATTTGGCATGGTGACTGTGGATCGTATTCCCCTCCGCGCGGGCACGCGTTAGTTTACGCGCCGCGCGGCTAAGCTGATCATCCGACGCACTTTTTGCGACGCCCTGAATAAACTGAGCCACATAGTCTAGCGTGTTCGCATCCGCGTCGATTCCAAGCATCTCTGACGCGTGCGCCATATCATCGCGATAAGCCACTGGATCTGGGTCAACCTGCTCATCACTTACTGTACGCAGACCAGATGGGCGCATATCTTCAGGCACAGCCTGCAAAATCGCCATTTGAAATTCCGCGAGCGAGCTTAGCGGTTTGCTCATAAAGCCATCCGCACCTGCCGCGAGTGAGATCGCTTCGTTCATGTCATCCCCACTCGTCGCGAGGATCGCAGAAATCCGTGGTTCCGAATTCGCCAATTCATGGATCAACTCTGCACCAGACCCGTCAGGCAAACCCAAGTCGATAATCACTGCGGTTGGTCTATAAACTTGCAAATGCCGTCGCGCAGAGCGCAGACAATCCGCGCGCCGAATACGCGCACCGCTTCGCAAACACAAAAGACGCATGGCATCACAGGCATATCTACTGTCTTCCACAACAAGGATGGTCATGCCCAACAACGGGCGCAGAGCCGTCGGTGCTGGGGTTAGGGACGTATATTCCAGTTCATTCATGCTTTCCTCGAATCTATAGCAGCTAAGAAGAACGCTAGGGGAACGAACCTAACAAGTGATTAACCCTCCCCATAATTAGCGAGGCCGCGTCTTTGCGTCGCTTGCCGCGCACTCCTTGCCGCTTCATATAAGGAGCAACCCTATTGAAACGGAGTTTCCAATGATTGG
>CAKZQF010000081.1 GCA_937139475.1 uncultured Gammaproteobacteria bacterium
TCACAGGTGGTCACTTGGGGCCAAACCTTGGTGTTGTTGAGCTTTCTATCGCGATGCACTACGTGTTCGATAGCCCTGCTGACAAATTCACCTTCGACGTGTCTCACCAAGGCTACGTCCACAAAATGCTCACAGGTAGAGCTGAAGAAATCCACACGATCAGAACCTATGAAGGACTGAATGGATTCCTCCTACGCACTGAGTCCGAGCACGACAGCTATGGTGCTGGCCATGCAGGAACTGCTCTTTCATCAGCTCTAGGAATGGCATCTGCTAGGGATTTAGTCGGAGGAGACAATCACGTAATCGCCTTTGCTGGTGATGCCGCACGCCACCGCGGCCTGCACGTGCACACCCAACTTCATCAGGCTTCTGACTTTGGTGCGTGGCTTGCGCCACTGTCGCCAGTAGGCCATTCTCACTCTGCGCCGAATCCAATGATCCAGATCGACACAGCGTTGATAGCCACTGGCGATACCAAAGTAATTTATCCAGCCACGTAAATATTGGCTGAGTTTAAAGAGTTGATACTGCATAGACACGCCCCAATTGCGGTTCGTTAATCGCCTGACTTGCTGTTTAAATTTCAACAGTGTCTTCGGATGCCATTGAATGCGCCCAGCCTTGAAAGTGAATCCAAGGAATTTGCTTTCGCTGACTTTAACGACGTGGCTTTTGACCGTATTCACGATCAGTTTCAAACGGTGGCTCAGGAACCGGCTGATACTGCGAAGCACCCGTTCTCCGGCACGGGGAGTGTTTACCAGAATGGTAAAATCATCCGCATACCGAGCAAACCGGTGACCTCGCTTTTCAAGTTCTTTGTCCAAAGGATCGAGCATGATGTTGGCAAGAAGCGGCGATAATGGCCCGCCTTGGGGAACACCTTCCCGACTTTCACTGTAGAACTGGTTATCGATAACCCCAGCTCGCAAGTAACGTTTAATCAGCCTCAGTACACGTTTATCCTTCACTTTATAGCCAAGGTGCGTCATGAGTAAATCATGATTAACGCGGTCAAAGAATTTGGACAGATCGACATCAACCGCATAACGGCGTCCCGTTTTGATGATGCCCTGTACCTGTTTCACCGCTTGTTGCCCATTTCGATTCGGCCTGAACCCAAAACTATTGTCTGAGAAGGTCGGATCAAAAATAGGCGTCAGGACTTGGGCAATGGCTTGTTGGATCACTCGGTCGACGATGGTCGGAATACCCAGCTGGCGTTTACCGCCATCCGGTTTATTAATCTCGACGCGTCTGACAGGTGAAGGTTGGTATTGCTCTGAACGAAGCTCAGAGAGAATACGTGGCCAGTTCCCATCCTTTGCCCAAGCGGGGAAGTCATCAATGGTCATGCCATCGATGCCAGCGGCCCCTTTGTTGGCTCGAACCCGTTTCCATGCTGCCGCTATATTGGCAGTACAGAGAATAGATTCCAGTAGATCTTCGCTAAAGGCTGGCTGCTCATCGGTACGCTGAATCACGTCACTACCGGACGGCATTCGTGTGTTCAAGTCTGACAAGGCTCCTCCTTTGTTCTAAATGTTCAGGCCTTCACCGTGTCCCAACCATTACGATGGGCGTTTGGCTACTATGCCGTCTGCTGACTTCTGCTTAATCACCGATATAGTTACCTATATCGGCGCTATCGGTTTGACCGCCAAGGTTGGCGGAAATGCAGATATTGCAGGAGCAATATATCTGTCATCGTATTTGCTCAAACAGTTTGATGAATTCTGTTTACCAAGCCTGTTTAAATCAGTAGCTTAGAACTGTTTAAGCTTCCGATCGCCGTCTCTTTATTTTGAAAACAGCAGATCTCCCCACTCCTTATAGATAAATAGGGGAACATGAACTTTCCCTGCGCAAAGCTACCGCGTCCTGCTCACGCCCCTTACCTACATCCATGTAGGCAACTGCATCATTTACGGTGGCCCTACTCCCTAATAAACAGCAGCACATGGCTTCGTCTTGTGCCCTGAATTTAATTAAAGAGTGCCTCCAGCCTACGCCTCATATGATGTTCTTGTTCATCAGCTCGCCTGATTTTATTAGTAGTGCTAGCGGCATCCCAGCCGTTGCAGGTATTCACGGCGCTACGCTCTCCAGACCCAACTTCGCAGTTAAGCCCTTGCCATTCGCTAGTAGTTAACATCTAATAGTGATATTAAAATCGCTAAGGATGGTGAC
>CAKZQF010000082.1 GCA_937139475.1 uncultured Gammaproteobacteria bacterium
AAATTTGAGGCGGGTACACCAAATATTAGCGGTGTGATCGGCCTTAGTCAGGCTATCGACTTTATTCACCAATATAATCAATCTGAGTTGCTCGAGTTTGAAATGCAACTAATGCAGCGAGCCAAAAGCCAGCTACAATTAATTGATGGCCTAACCATTATTGGTGATGTTGAACCAAAGCTTCCGGTCCTTAGCTTTGTTGTTGAAGACGAACACCCCTCCGATATTGCGACATTACTCGACCAACAAAAAATAGCTGTACGTTCAGGTCATCATTGCGCTATGCCATTTATGGAGCATTTAGAGCTAAGTGGCACAATCAGAGCCTCGTTCTTCGCGTACAATGCACCAAGTGATGTTAACGCCTTTATCGCTGCGGTTAAGAAAGCCAGTGAGTTTTTCTAGTAGCACATTGAAGGTTCAGCATCAGTTCATTAAATATCTAATAAGATTTACCTACTAGGAACTCTTACTACAAATGAAATCCATAGCCAAGGCTATCAATCATGTTAAGATATTGGCTAAATAACGGTTTGCTAATATGAATTTAGCTTTGAGTTAACACGAATTAATTATAGTTTGGAGATTATAATTGCGCCCATTACACCGCGGTAACCTTTACCGTAAATGTTCGAGAACATCATGATATTAACTAAGTTAAAGCTCGTTGTATTGGGCTGTATTATAAGTCTAAGTAGTCTTGCCTTTGCCAAAGACATTGATGAACGACAAGCCTCTAAATTGGCGCAAAAGAAATATGGCGCTGAAAAGCTGTTAAAGGTAGAGGCTATCACGGCACGTGGTAATAAATTATTTAAGGTAAAGCTGTTAATTAGTAACGGTCGTTTAAAAACAGTTTATGTCGACAGCAAGTCAGGCAAGATAACGGAAAAAAAACCTTAACCCCAGTTAAATTGGATTTTCGCTAAAGGAAAAGTAATGCGTATATTAGTCATTGAAGATGAACCGCTACTATTAGAGCAGTTAAATACCAACCTTATAAAGCAAGGATACGCTGTTGACTGTGCAAGTGATGGTGAAGAAGGGTTATATCAGGGCACAGAATACCCATACGATTTAGCCATTGTTGATTTGGGACTACCGAAGATAGACGGTATTGAAGTTATCAAACAGCTACGCGCCAAAGGAAAAAACTTCCCAATCCTTATTCTAACCGCACGCGATCAATGGCAAGAAAAAGTGCTAGGATTAGATTCTGGTGCCGATGATTATCTCACTAAACCATTTGAGATGGATGAATTACTTGCCCGCATCAAAGCGTTATTACGCCGCAGCGTAGGCATGGCTAGTGCTAAGCAAATGTTTGGACCATTGTCATTAGATCTCAATTCACAGTCAGTTGCACTCAACGGGCAAGAGGTCGAGCTTACCGCATATGAATATAAGGTTATCGAGTACTTGCTAACTCACCCACACCAAGTGATCTCAAAAACTATTTTGACGGAGCATATCTACGACCAAGATTATGATCGTGATTCGAATGTTATTGAAGTATTCGTCAGACGATTACGCCAAAAGCTCGATCCAGAAGGTACTCTTGCGCCAATCGAAACGCTTCGTGGGCGAGGTTACCGTATTAATCCAGCTATCGCCAACGGATAAGTTTCTCCCTTGAAACACTATTCTCTTCGCACCCGAATCCTAATGATGGCCAGCATTTTAATGCTGGTCTTTTTTACAATCACAGCCACCATTCTTGATTCTGCATTTACCAATGCGGCGAAAACAGCCGAAGAAGAAAAGCTTCAACTACACATCCTCAGCCTGATATCCAGTGCAGAACAGCAAGGCAAGCAACTTATTGTACCGACCTATCAGCATGAGCCACGCTTTAACGAAGCCAGTTCAGGCCTTTATGGCTATGTTCTTAACCGCTCAGGGCAGGAGCTATGGCGTTCACGTTCTGCGTTACTGATTTCCCCCGTTACTGCGCGACCGCAACGCCCAGGTAAAACAAGCTTTGGGGTTGATAATACCCACCCTGATGTTGAGCTCTTTGTTGCAACCTACGGCACTGTTGAGGAAAGCCAAGGCAAAGATTATCAGTATACCTTCGTCGTGATGCAGGATAATGTCGCCTATAAAGCTTCTCTAAGTAGTTACCGTTCGAGCTTATGGATGTGGCTAAGCGCTGCCGCTTTATTGCTACTTGGCACGCAGCACATATTACTAAGCCAAGGCTTAAAACCGCTCTACAATCTAGCGTTAGAACTAAAAGAAATTGAGGATGGCAATAGTGAATCTCTAAGTGGTAATTACCCTAACGAATTGAGCCGTTTAACCGGCAATCTCAATCGCTTGGTCGATAGTGAGCGTAAGCAACGTGAACGCTATCATCAACGTTTAGGCGACCTTGCCCATTCACTTAAAACTCCTCTAGCGGTTATTAGTAATGCCGTTAGTGAGCCAGATGATGACTTACCAGAGATCGTTAAGACACAATACCAACGCATGAATCAAATAGTACGCTATCAGTTACAACGAGCCGTCGTTAGCCAGCAGGTTACAGGCATTACTAAAGTTAATGTACTTGAGCATGTGTTACAGATTAAGAACGCGCTGGATAAGGTCTACAAAGACAAAGCGGTCCTGTGTGAGGTTAGAATAAAAAAAGATTGTTACTTTCAAGGTGATCAAAGTGACTTACTCGAAATGCTCGGAAACTTAATGGACAACGCCTACAAGTATGGCGCAGGAGAGGTCAAAGTCAGCGCCAATGATGATGACAATAAGTTAACGATTGCGATCGAAGATAATGGCAT
>CAKZQF010000083.1 GCA_937139475.1 uncultured Gammaproteobacteria bacterium
GTTAATACTGATTCTTTAGCGGCAACAGAAGAAGTCAAAGTCGATCTTGGTGGCGCGGTCAGACTTAATTATTCCTGGAAAGATTATGGCAATGACTCCAATGGAACCTTTGACTTTGAATTATTCCGAGTTGACGTAAACATTAAGCAAGAGAAATGGTTTCTTGATGCGCAATACCGCTGGTATCAAGGTTTCGAGTCGATACACCATGCAGAAGTTGGCCATAAATTCGATAAATTTAACACCATCCGCGTTGGTGTTACCCAAGTCCCCTTTGGCATAGAACCTTATGCATCACATAGCTTTTGGTTTGGCGGAACTTATTACCTCGGACTCGAAGATGACTATGATACGGGCATCAAATGGCGTCACATCAGCGGTGATTGGACGTTGGATACCGCCTATTTCTTCAATAGCGAATACGACAGTCCTGGTCGCTGGGGACGTTACTCATTCGATATATCCAGCTCGTATAACGAGACGAGAAGCAATAAAGAAGACGGGCAATTCAACGCTCGCGCGCAATATCAATGGGGCAAGCACACCCTGGGTACCTCACTGCAAATAGGAAAATTTAGAAATACAACTAGCCTGGACACTGGTAACCACTGGGCTGTCGGGGTACATTTTGATGGCCATTTCGAAGGTGACTGGAATATTCAGGCCCAATACATTCAATATGAATACGACGCAAAGGAAAGCTTAAATACGAGCGATCACCGTATTGCTCTTTCCGCATTTGAATTCCCATTTGATATCGCCGCAGAATCAAAAGTAACCACATTCAACGTGGCCAAAAAATTCACTATCAAAAATGACGTTGTTGACACGGTCACTTGTTATAACGACAGTACTTATATTGACGCATCTAACCATTCAGGCTTAGCCGACTCCATCCAGAATGTGACCGGCTGCTCGCTAGCCAAAGGTGGTTTATACACCTACATCGACTGGATAGCCGGTAAAAACATGTGGTTTGCCGGCGGACCGGGTGTCGGTATTGACGAAGGGCCGTCCAAGTGGCATTCACGCTTAAATGTTAATATCGGCTGGTACTTTTAGGAGAAAATGGTGGACGAAAATTCAGAAGTATTTCACAGCAAACTTATTACCGTAGAAGAACCGGTTTATGAAACCGAGCACGAAGTCGGTGACCACAATGTAGAAATAATGGGTATGGATCTACATAATCCGGTTTTCTTTTTTTCATCATTGTTAATTGCCCTCTTTGTTACCCTGACCCTAGTGTTCCCTGAGTCAGCAAAGCAAACATTCGATGCCACCAAAAGCTGGTCTATTGACAACTTTGATTGGTTATTTATGACTGGCGGAAACCTGTTTGTCATCTTTTGTCTGGCGTTAATCGTACTGCCTTTAGGTAAAATTCGCCTGGGAGGTATCGATGCTAAAGCTGACTTTAGCGTCATGTCCTGGTTCGCAATGCTTTTTGCCGCAGGTATGGGAATTGGCCTTATGTTCTGGAGTGTGGCTGAGCCGGTTGGTTATTTTACTAACTGGTACGGTACACCTTTAAATACGCCAGACGGTACACCCGAGGCTGCAAGAATGGCAATGGGTGCAACCATGTTTCACTGGGGGTTACATCCTTGGGCAATCTATGCAGTTGTCGGGCTATCTTTAGCCTTTTTTACCTTTAACTGTAATATGCCGCTAACCATCCGCTCCACCTTCTTTCCGCTGTTAGGTGAGCGGGCTTGGGGCTGGGCAGGTAACGTCATTGATACGCTGGCGGTCTTAGCGACAATTTTCGGCCTTGCCACATCTCTCGGTTTTGGCGCACAACAAGCCGCTGGCGGATTAAATTTCCTATTTGATGTCCCCAATACTATAGGTACACAAATAGCCATAATTTTTGCTGTAACCATAGTTGCGATATTTTCAGTAGTCAGGGGCCTAGAAGGCGGCGTCAAAATATTAAGTAATATCAATATGTCGCTAGCACTTACGTTGATGTTATTTGTTATTTTCACGGGCTCTACCACTCTGATTATTAATGGCGTGGGCAGGACTCTTATCTCATACGCTGAAAACATTATTCCCCTGAGCAACTGGGTTGGCCGGGAGGATAAAACGTTCTATCACGGCTGGACAGTGTTCTACTGGGCCTGGTGGATTTCATGGTCTCCTTTTGTTGGCATGTTCATCGCCAGAATTTCACGCGGCAGAACAGTCCGTGAGTTTATACTGGCAGTACTTCTCGTTCCGACGTTGGTTACAACCGTGTGGATGGCAACGTTTGGCGGTATGGGGCTTGAGCAAGTTCAAAATGGGGTCGGCCAGTTAGCCCAGGGAATTGGCGATAGTTCCTTGGCACTATTCCAAATGTTGGAAAACTTACCTTTAAGCCGCGTTACATCTTTCTTGGCTATTGTGCTGGTATTGGTTTTCTTTATTACCTCGTCTGACTCTGGTTCTCTGGTTATAGACAGTATTACCGCTGGCGGCAAAATAGATGTGCCGGTTGTGCAACGCATTTTCTGGGCTACCATGGAAGGTGTTATTGCGGCAGTATTATTATTCGGCGGTGGCGCAGATGCGCTGGGCGCTCTTCAAGCCGCAGCCATTACTGTAGGGCTTCCCTTTACTATAGTGTTAATTATTATGTGTTTTAGTCTTTTCCTTGGCTTAAGGAAAGAGTATAAAATGCTTTATCAAAATTAATTATATCTATTGGGCAAAGAAATCATTCTTTGCCCTTTTTCTATAAGTAGACGATGAGTTTTTAGGAAGTGAAAACAATTAAACACATAAAGCTCACGGCGAGCGGTTTCTTTGATTGGAATGAAAAGAAACATGGCTGTTTAAGCTAGAATACACTCACCATTTTACTTGCTAGCCCGAAGAAAAGTTTTGCTGGGAGGCGCAATGTTTCCCAGGAATCTAAGAGCTCCAATGACGGCGATACACGCACATTAGTGCAAGCATCATTACAACATAGTACATACTACCGCCTGAAGATGCTTTATCGCTGCTATCAGAGCCAACCGATGCCGCTTTGACCGTAATCTCAATACTTGCTTCGTCACTGCCACCAGCGGCAGTTACTTTAATACTCAGTCGGTGTACGCCGATATTATTAGCAGAGGGCGTACCTGCAATATCACCATTTGCGGTCACATTGACCCAAGATGGACCAGTGACTTTACTAAACGTTAAATCATCCCCTTCAGCATCACTCGCTTGCGCAGCGATGGAACCACTATAATTTTGAGCGACAGTAGCCGTTATCGGGGCTAGAACAGCGTCTGAGAACGATGGGGCCTGGTTAGCTACAAGCGCGGCTTTAACAGTAATGTGTAGTGTCGCGCTGGCGCTGCCGCCCTTGCCATCATTTACCTCAAGCGTGAATGTATTTAGCCCGACATCGCTGGCTTCTGGCACGCCGCTAACTGAGCCATCACTAGCCACAGACAACCAGGCAGGACCAGATACTTTAGCAAAGCTTAATATATCGCTATCAGCATCGCTCGCGTCTGCGGCAACAGATGCACTGTAAGCAGCAGCTTCCGTTGCATTAGTTTTGACCAATGTGTCAGTGGCAAATACTGGTGCACTATTGCTGGCAACAGCAGCGTCTACTGTAATATTTAGCATCGCTGTATCTCTGCTGCCCTTGCCATCATTTACCTCAACCGTGAATGTATTTAGTCCGACATCGCTGGCGGCTGGTACGCCGCTAACTGAGCCATCACTAGCCACATACAACCAGGCAGGACCAGATACTTTAGCAAAGCTTAAGCTATCGCTATCAGCATCGCTCGCGTCTCCGCCAATAAATGCACTATAAGCAGCAGCTTCAATTGCATTAATTTTACTCAATGTGTCAGTGGAAAATTCCGGTGCATTATTGACTGCTGGAACATATTCAATGATTAACTCTGGTGCAAAGCTACCCTCTTTTGATACCACTTGACGGCGCGAATCGCTAACTGCCCGTTTTAAACCAAGCGAAAGTAAACCATTGCCATTAATCGCTGGTAGAACATCAAATTCCTGCCAGCTGTTGCCTAAAATATCTAATTGTTGCAGCGAGTCCCCCATTAATGGCTGGTTGTTCCATGTAATAAGGGTCTCTTCCCAACTACTATCAGCTACGTTGTGCAAATTAACATAGCGGTTTTTAGATAATTGCTCGTTATAAAGTTTAAGTTTGGCCGAAATAATAGTGCCTGGGACATCAATATTAAACTTCAAAAAGCCAACCCGTTGTTCATAACCGCCACCTATCGCCGTAGGCGTAACGAGGCGAATTACCCCTTCTGAACCATAATTACTATCAGGTGCACTATCATCGACATAAGCATCTGCAACAGGACTTAAGCTAGTTGATACTGGTGCAATCGCTACCGAGAAGCTCCATTCATCACCGGTTATAGTACCTGCAGGAGTGACAGCATCAACTCGCCAGTAATACGTTTTTCCAGAGGTTAATATACCTGGATTATAAATATTGTTACTTTGATTGCCTTGAAAAACCAATGAGCCAGGGCTGGTGCCAAAGTAAATATCGTGGGACGTTGCCCTATAGGCTTCACGCCACATTAAATCAGCGTTAGTTTTTGTGGTGCTGCCCGCATCAAATGGAATCGGGTATGAACTGGTTGGCAACTTACGACCAGGGATCCAGTAATGGCTATTGCCCTCCTCGTAGGCGCCAAGATCTGCAGCGCCACCGAATATTGGGTGGCTAAAATCCGCATCATTAATCACATCACCAGCATCAACAAGACTAGACCCGGCTACCGGACGAAAATCATGATTGGCCGGATCGCGGAGCAAGTCACTTAACAATTCAGGCTGGTTGTAACCATTAAAATTACTACCCACAAACCCAGGGACTGGGGCTTCATTTTGACGATGCCCCGAAATTGAATCCGCCGCGTTATTAACAGTTTTGGTAAATTCATTACTTAAGTCACCGTCCAGCGCAACATCATCCAAAACAATCAGGTCAACAGCTTCGTTACCAAATAGTAGGTTGTTATAATGCCGCGCATTATCCCCCTTGGGATTAGCTCCACTGCTATTCCACACAACATTGTGATGAGAAAAACCGCTATCTCCCCATTCTGGCGGCGGAATAGGTGCGTCAAAACGAAAGCCATATTTTGGGGTGTCGTGCAGCCAGTTATGATGCACGACAGTGCCATTTTGCGCATCAATGCGGATCTGGATTTGCGCGCCATCACTTTGGGCATACCCGGTATGATAAATATCGTTATACTCGGCAATAATACTGCTAGCCCCGACCGCGACACCAGTAGCAATTGTCTCTGACGTGCCAGCATTACGTATGGTGTTACGGCTAAATAGGGTGTTATTTCCCATAAAGACTAAGCTAGCACTGACTGAATAACTTTCGGTGGCTGCCCAATCGATATTTTCAAACAGGGAGTTTTCGACGACGCTGTTTTCCCCTTTAATGAAAAAGGCTTGCGAATCAGAGTTGGTGATAGTGATATTACGCAGCACAAAATTACCAGCACCTACGGTATTGGTAAATCGTAGCAAGGAGGATTTCGCGTCTGTTTCACCCAGCGCACGTTTTGATACGCCGCTGTAATTAAAATTGCAGTCTTCGATAGTGATAGATTCACTGGCGGTCAGTTCAATCGTGGTGGCGAAAAAGTCTAACCCTTTAAAAGTTACATAATTCCAGTTGTTGGCATCAATAACAAATTGCTGATTACGCGCGCGAATGTTTCCCGTTGGAACACCACCGCCAGGTGCCCACAAGTAGGCCATATTGCTGGCCACATCGATATGCCACTCTTTATCTTGATCTAACAGACTTAAAGCACCCTGCAAATAGTAATAGCTTTTAGTTCCCCAGAAGAAAGGCGTTACACCATGATCAAAAACGTTGCTGCCGGGAGTATGCGAGGTAACAAGACGAGTATAAGAATTGAAGTGACGCGTATTGGCAATAACGACGGCACCAGTCGCATCAATTCCACTGGCAGCTAAATCATGTATCGTTGGGTCGGTATCAATACGACCGTTGGTTGTGGTGGCATCTAGACCTTTAGCCCAAACGTCGCGGCTATAGAGGCTATCATCATCAAAGCGTGCATTGGGCCAGCGAGCATTCATCATCATTTCGTTGTCGACAAATAGCTGCCACACAGGTTGATTTAATTGCAGTTTGTAGATGTTATCTGCATGTTGTGACCAACTCCCTGTTACAGGAATAGTGCCATCAAAGGTTACTTGTTCGCCGTTATAAGATTGAATAGTAATCGGCTGTAACGCTGTGCCATTCACGTTTCCCTGAGTGATGCTTTCATGATAGCGACCACCACGAATGTTGATGGTATCGCCCGGTGCTACTCGGTCCAAGGCAAAATCAAGCGATGCCCAGGGTTGGCTAATGCTGCCATTGTTAGTTGTTATATCATCGACGCCGTCGGTGGCCACAAATAGCTCGGCGGCAAAAGCCGGTGTTGTCATTGTTGTATTAACAACCAATGATAGGAATGAAAGTATTGCTAATTTCTTAATCACAAAAAGTACCTAACTTACTAATTTAAAATAAATGCCATTAACGATTTGGCTACTTTCGCCTTTCACATTCAGGATTAACCACACTGAAGCTTTTGGCTGTGCGTATAGGTTCAATATCACGTACGCTGTAACCATTAAAAAATTCACGTTTACAAGGGCTTGGTTTTTCTTGGCTTAAAAAAAATGGGCAGTAAACACTGCCCATTTTTATTTGCTTAACTTTCGTTAAAAGCTGTAACGGAGCGATAAGCGGTAGTCTTGTCCGTAGTTAAAGATTGCATGGGTGCGTTGGTCAGGAATGTCAGCCAAATCACCATTCAATTCTTTAGTAAGGCCAGTCGTCCCTGGATTAGTTACCACATTGATAAATCTGTCGTAGCTGTTAGTCAGGTTAGATGCGCTAAATGTAAGTTTTAAGTCTTTGGTCAATGCATAGTTGACTGACAGATCTAGCGTACCTCGGTCATCCCTTACAATACTGCTGTTTTTACTGCTAGTTTTTGATAATGCTTTGGTTCTATAAGCATAAGCCAGGCGTACACTAAGCTTTTCATCTTCCCAATACAACGTAGCGTTAGCTGAATGCTTAGAAGTGTTTAGGAACGGCAGTCCATTAAACGGATTATCAGCATTGGTTGGATCAACAATTGCCTCACTATCTGCGTAGGTATAGTTCAATGAAGAACCTAAGTAACTTAATAGACCAGGTAGGAAATCATAGTTTTGCTGATAACCAATTTCTGCCCCTTTGATAAACGCAGTACCGCCGCTCACTGTACTTTCAAAAGGAATATCAGCACAAGGCTCGGTTAAAATGTCATACTTATTAGCTGTTGGCAGACCACTACGGTCGATTACACAATCACCGGTTATTTGGTTATCAAACTGGCGAACCTCAGTAGTATTATAGGTAAAACTGCCAAAGTCTTTATAAAATAGTGCACCTGATAATAATGCACCCTCTTCAAAATACCATTCCAAGGCGACATCATACTGGTCAGCAACGAATGCATCCAGTTTAGTATTACCACCCTTGGCTTTTGGTGTTTCATTAACATTTCTAGCTTTAACTGTAATTGCGGGATTTAACCCATCGAGACCTGTTCGTGCCATCACTCTGGCAGCAGATGCACGAAGAATAATATCTTCATCTACAAGATAATTAACAGTAAGGCTTGGTAACCAATTATCGTAATCATTTTGATCGGTAACCGCAGTACCAACCTTTTCAATAGGACGACCGAACTCATCTTTCTCAAGCATCTTCATTTTCTTGTGATACTCGGCCCCTGCGGTTCCCATGCCCACAACTTCGGTGTTAGCATAACGAATACCAATATTACCGCTAAGATCCCCATCTAGTAGTTCATAGTTTGCTTGTACGTAGGCACCATATGTTTTTTCATCAACGGCCCAGGCTTTTAGTGGGTTAGCAACAAACAAATCTGGATTCAAACCATTTGGAAAAACATGTGCAATCGTCGCATCAACATCAGGATAGAGCCACTCGGTTGGTAAGCCTGCCGGTGCAATACCGTCCAAGAATTCACCACCAGTGATACCACTGTCCGCTGAGCCTTCAATATCGCTGGCATAGATAGGATCACGATTTTCAAATACATCTGAAGCAAAGAATAACTCGTCAGCGCTTACTGATTTACTGCGATCGGTATATTTAACACCAAATTCAACTGAGGTGATCACTCCATTATCGAACACGCGGCTAGCATCAAAATAAACACTATTTTTAGTATCATCGACATCACGACGATCTGAGCGCATTTGATCTAATTTTAGGGTGGAAGGATCATTGCCATCAAAGCCTGCACAGTGGCTAAACTCAGGAAGGAAATCGCCCTCTGGGCCGTGTTGATAGTTAACACCACACCAGCTTTGTGAGTCATTAAAATCACTCTTGGTTTTTGCAAACCAGTTCATTCTAAAGCCATCGGTATACGCTTGGTCTGTTGCAGCATGCCCGACACGTCCAGAAAGCATCCAGTTTTCATTGAGAGCGTGTTCAAACTGAAGACCAAGGATTAAATTATCTGTGGTATTAATCCATTCCCCTGATTGAATCATTCCCATTGCTTTACCAGACTTAATCCCAACAACACTTGCAGCCGTCTTATCATCGCCTGGGGCAACAATCACTTCGGCAGGTGTTAGATGCATATTATGGTATCGAGTGTGAGTTTGCTTATGGTCGATTTCTTGACGGGAGAATGAAGCATCAAAACGTATGTCTGTATCATCTGTCGGGCGATATTGTAATGTTACCGTACCACCAGTCTTAAGCTTATCATCAAGGTTCATTCGCGCTAGATGAAAGTCAGGGGCAACAGCGTAAGTAACACCCGTTAATTCTTCGCCATCGGTATTAAATACCTTAGTGCGCTTGTCGACTGGTTTACTTGGGTTGTTATCAAACTTTCTCAACGTCGCATCAAACATGTTGAATTCTTCTTTGCGAACACTCTTCTTATCATAAAATAATGAACCAGCAACACCGACCTTATCGCTAAACTGATAGACGCCGGTATAAGAGAAGCGCGGTGTTGTATCACCTTGCAGGTCATTGTGACGGGCTTCAATGGTAACAACATTGGTGTTTTTGTTCGCAGATAATGGAGCGCGGGTTTGCAAATTTATTGCAGCGCCTAACGAGCCTTCTTCTTGATTCGCACTAGGAGATTTAACCACATCGATGCGGCTGAGAACGTCGGCAGAGAATAAGCTTAAATCAACAGCTTGGTTGTCAGTGTTACTTGACATCGACACGCCATTTAACTTGATGTCATTTAGCGATGCTTGAACGCCACGCACGGTAACCGTTTGATTATCACCGCCGCTTCTATCTAAAGAGACACCAGAGATACGAGACAATGCTTCAGCAATGTTTTCATCAGAGGATTTACCGATTTCTTCTGCGATTATCGAATCTGAAATAGAATCTGCACTGCGTTTAGCAGCCAAAGCGCCAGTTAAACTAGAGCGAACACCTGTCACTGTAATGACTTCGGTTTCCTCTGCTTTATTTTTATCCTTAGCCTCTTCAGCAGCTAGCGCACTGGCGCTAGCTGACAATGCAATACATACATAAGTTGCGATTTGTGTTTTCTTAAACTGTTGTGACATCTTATTCTCCTTACGGATTCATAGTCCGTATTTATTCTAACTAGATAGCTCAGTTGTTTTATTATTCACCTCGTTTGTAAATAAATGTAAAGCATCGCTTGTCCTTTGTAAAGAATAAACACAATAAAAACACAACAAAAACACAACAAATAACGCTACCACCCCCTAGGGCCATGAACAAATAAACACACATTATCAACATTAACAATAACTTACCATCAAGCCTATCGAGAGGTGCCAGCTGAATAATATTTATAAAAAACACCCAAAAGACAAAATATGTTAATCAAGTTGTAATGAAACGATTATACAGTACGGTGCTTGATTTTATAAATTTAGAGAAATAGATAGTAAGAATAATTAATTAGCCAAAGCAGAAGGTATTGCTATCAACAGGTAAGCTGATTTCGGCGATAAAGCCAATAGCAAAGTAGGCAGATGAACCTGAGGAAAAGCAGGTGTATGAATGGGCTACAATGGGAGAAAGGCTTAAAGAAATTATTTTTGTTTTCGCAATCCCTTTAAACGCAGGGCAAAAATTGAAACGATTATGAAGAAAAAATTCACGCGCCTGGATTGTTTTCGGTAAGTCGCCAGGTAGCTCCTCTCTTCGTCATTTTGTACGAGCCGACATATAGCTGTCGTAGTCCGGGACTGTTTTTTGATACTCAGAATCAAATAAGGGGGAAGTAATCAGCATATCGGCGCTGGATTGGTTACAAGCAACTGGTATGTTCCACACTGCCGCCAACCTCAATAGTGCCTTGACATCGGGATCGTGCGGTTGCGCCTCTAGCGGATCCCAAAAGAAAATCATCACATCTATTTTCTGTTCAGTTATAAGCGCACCAATCTGCTGATCGCCACCTAAAGGACCGCTAACTAAGCTATTAATACTTAGCCCGGTATTGTGGCTAATTAACGCGCCGGTGGTGCCCGTTGCGTATAACTTATGCTGACTAAGCGCTTGTTTATATTGACTACACCATGCAATTAAATCCGGTTTCATGTTGTCATGCCCAACCAGCGCAATTGATTTTAAACGTGGGATTGTTCGTGTTGTGTATTGCATGGGTGGCTCCTACTTGAGCATATTTCAATGTTACGTGGGGCTAACTGTTTCGCTAACTGCACGCCTTATAGCTCAACACAAACAGCTTTTACTATACATAAAACATTGGATCGTTAGCCCATCAACGATGGGGCGACTGCCAAGTGCTCATGTTGCTTGAGCACTTCTGGCTTAACTACAGAGCTCGGCTTAGCCTTTAATCGACTCTAATACTTCACGCTGCTCAGCTACCTCAATACGAATATCAAAGTCACGAGGCCAGCCATTATTGTCATAATCAAATTCACCTGACTCTAACGCTTCGACTTCTTTTGAAATTACTTTTTGCTCACTCATCCTACGTTCCTCTCTTTTGGCTTTTGAAGTAACCCAGCGCTACGCATTTAACTGCTTAAATAGATAAATATGCCTGAGCCACGTAATATTATTACAGTATTAGTTTTCACAAAGCAAGTTTACCTCTATAAAACGGATAAAACGGGAGCCCTGGACGTACTAAAATTACAAAAATGTAATATAGAAACACACATTAACAAACTAGACTAGGAGCTATAGATACAGGCAAGCCACTATTTGCCAGAAAAGCTGTAAACATCATCTGTTCAACATCAGGGAGAAATGCTCTATCACGCTCTCCGGCTTAACCTCAGTAGTGCAATAATAATTACCAGAGAGAGCTCGAACGAGCTTAAAAGCCAAGCGTAGGTATAAACAGCTGAACTAAGCTACTTAGCGTCTAGAATAGAAAAAGCCCATCAACAAATAAATGTTAAGGGGCTTTTTAAAATAAGTGGCGAAGAGGTAAAGGTTTATACCCTATCCTTTTGATTTATTACCCCTTATTCACCTCACCAATCGCACCGCCAAAGGCATGATAAATAGCCACTAAGTCTTTCATCACTTGCGTTTGCCCCTGCGCATAAGCATCTTGCGCTGATAATAAGCTGCGCTCGGTATCCAACAGCGACAACAAATCGGTCAAACCCACACGGTATTGAGCTGTAGCCAGCTCCATTGCTTTTTCCGACGCTTGGCGGTGTGCAGATAAATGATGCAGGCTATTTTGACTATGACTGTAGGCAGTCAATGACGACTGCGCCTGATTAACGGCCGTTAGCATTTGTTGGCGATAATCAGCCAGTACTTTGCGCTGCTGAGCGTTTGCCATGGCCACTTGTGCTTTAATCGAGTTCCAATCCAAACCCTGCCAACTAATGCTAGGGATAACTGACCATGCACTTGAATTGTCGGTGATTAAGCTTGATTGCCCAGTGACAAAGCCTAGAAAACCATTAACCTTGAGCTGTGGGTAAAATGCTGCTGTCGCAACGCCAATATCGGCAGTCACTGCGGCCAATCGGCGCTCGGCAGCTTGAATATCAGGGCGGCGTAAGAGCAATGACGCGGCATCACCAATAGCAACAGGGCCATTTAACGCCGGTACCTCTTGTTCACCAAGTGTCACTGGCAGCTCATTAGCTCGATAACCACTCAGTAACGCTAAATCATACGCCTTGCGTTTAAGCGTGCTGTTTAACTGCTCTATCGATGCCTTTACGCCACTTTGCTGCGCCTTGATTCGGGTTAACTCAAGCTCAGAGGCCAGCCCCTCTTTTTGGCGAATTTGTACCAACTTTGCGAGCTCTTCTAGCAGCTCAACATTACGTTTAGCCACCTTTAACTGGTGCTGCGTACCGCGAAAGTCGGCATAAACACTGACCAAATTACTCACAATTGCGACTTGCAGGTTGTGTAAATCGCTTTGCACCGCTTGGGCATTAGCGCTAGCCGACTCACTGGCTCGGCGTAGCTTACCAGCTAAATCCAATTGCCAGTTTACATTAACGCCACCTTGGTAGGTGCGGCCTTGAACCCGCTGTGTGCTGCCGCCAGGTTGTTGCCCTTTACTGTTTTGATAGCTTAAATCCGCACTAGCACTTGGCCATACATCATTATCAATATCGCTAAATTGTGCTAGCGCCCGCTCAATGTTAGCTTGCGCTGCGGCCAACGACTGATTATGCTCAAGCGCTAACTCAACCAATTGATTAAGCACTGGATCATCAAAGCGTTGCCACCATTGACGTTCATACTGACCAATGCTGAGGTTATCATTAACGGCTAGGTTGACCTGAGCCGCATCGGGCTGTTGATAATCAGGACCAACGCTAGCGCAGGCTGATAACAATAGCGCACTAAGCGCTACTGTTGATTTTAAAAAGTTCATTCTCTGTTCCTGTTTCAACAATCATTGGTGATTTTCGGCTGAGGTATTTACGCACTAAAACGTAAAATAAAGGGGTTAGGATTAAGCCAAAGATGGTTACGCCAATCATACCGGAGAAAACCGCGACGCCTATTGCTTGACGCATCTCTGCCCCTGCACCGGTGGCTAATACCATTGGCAGCACCCCCATAATAAAGGCGATTGAGGTCATCAAAATAGGTCTTAAACGTTGATGACTTGCTTCAAGCACAGCCTCTAATGTAGTCATCCCTTCTTGTTCTTTCTCGCGAGCAAATTCAACGATAAGTATCGCGTTTTTAGTCGCCAGGGCCACCAGAACGATAAAGCCAATCTGCGTAAAGATGTTATTATCGCCACCGTAAATAATGACCCCGGTAATTGCTGAGAGCAGAGTCATTGGCACGATTAAAATAATCGCCAGCGGTAGGCTTAAACTTTCATATTGTGCAGCTAATACTAAGAACACCAATAGCACCACCAGTGGGAAGATATAGATTGCAGTATTCCCTGCCAGCTGTTGCTGATAAGTTAACTCGGTCCACTCATAACTCATACCACTTGGCAAGGTTTCAGCTAATATCTTCTCGATGGCAGCTTGTGCTTGGCCTGAGCTATATCCCGGTGCTGGTGATGCATTGACCTCGGCGGTAATATAGCCGTTGTAATGCATCACGCGATCGGGGCCAGCGGCGTGGTTAACGTTTATAAACGAAGCTAGAGGGATCATTTCGCCGCGGTTATTGCGCACCTTAAGCTGACCAATTTGCTCTGGTTCTTGACGGAAGTTGTCTGCTGACTGAACATTAACTTGGTAGTTGCGACCAAATTTATTAAAGTCATTCACATACATCGACCCAAGATAAATCTGCATGGTAGAGAAAATGTCACTAATCGACACACCTTGTGCTTTGGCTTTCTCGCGGTCCACATCTACATCGATTTGCGGTGTATTAACGGCAAAGCTGGTGAAAGCCCCCGTAAGCTCTGGCGCAGCCCATGCTTTACCAATCACTTCCTGGGTTTTAGCATAAAGTGCTTGATATCCCATGTCGCTTTTATCTTGGATTTGCAAACGGAATCCGCCGATATTGCCCATACCATTAACTGGCGGTGGCGGGAAAATAGCAATAAAGGCATCTTCTATCGCTGAAAACTTACCATTGAGCGCCCATGCTATGGCACCTGCTGACAGATGTTCTTGGGTACGTTCACTAAAAGGTTTTAAGGTAACAAATACCACTCCCGAACTCGGACTATTAGTAAAGCCATTGATATTTAAGCCAGGAAAAGCCACTGATGACTCAACGCCCGGATACTCAAGCGCAATACGTGACATTTCACGGATCACTGCATCAGTGCGATCAAGTGACGCTGCGCCTGGTAGTTGGGCAAAGGCAACCAAATATTGTTTATCTTGACTCGGTACATAGCCGGTTGGTGTCGACACAAACTGCTGCGCAGTTAACGCCAACAAACCGAAATAGAGCACCATCACAATACCCGCACCGCGAATAACACGCTTAATTGCGCGCGTATAAGCATTGCTACTCCAAGCAAAGAAACGATTAAACGGCTTGAATAACCAAGCGGAAAATAGCGTATCGATGACGCGACTGAATCGATCTTTAGGTGCATCTTTGCTGCGCAGAAGCATCGCGGCAAGCGCAGGGCTCAGCGTTAGTGAATTGATTGCTGAAATCACTGTTGAAATAGTGATGGTTAAGGCAAATTGGCGATAAAACTGGCCAGTTAAGCCCGACATGAAAGCCGTCGGTATAAATACAGCAGCAAGTACTAGCGTGGTCGCAATAATTGGCCCTGTAACCTCTTTCATCGCTTGTTTGGCCGCCGCTTTTGGTGCGAGTCCATTTTCGATATTACGTTCAACGTTCTCAACGACTACAATGGCATCATCCACCACAATACCGATAGCGAGTACCAAACCAAATAATGATAGCGCATTGAGTGAAAAGCCCATCCCATACATGATGGCGAAGGTACCCACCAATGAAACAGGAACGGCAGCTAACGGAATAATAGCCGCACGCCAGTTTTGTAAAAACAGGACAACAACAATCACCACCAGTAGCAAGGCTTCAAACAACGTGCTAACGACGGCTTCAATTGAGCCACGCACGAAAACGGTCGGATCGTAGACAATCGAATAAGCAACGCCTTGTGGGAAGTCTTTTTCCAGTTCAGCCATTTTTTCACGCACGCCATCAGAGATGGCAATGGCATTAGAGCCCGGGCGCTGGAAAATAGGGATAGCTACCGCTTCTTTGTTGTTTAACAATGAACGTAATGCGTAATTATTAGCACCTAATTCGACGCGCGCAACATCTGATAAATGCACTAATTGTCCTTGCTCACCAACATTTATCACGATGTCTTCAAATTCTTGTTCGCTACTTAAACGTCCCTTAAGGTTGATCAATAGCTGGAAGTCGTTTTTAGCCGTTGGTTGTGCACCTAAGCTACCGGCTGCTGCTTGCTGGTTCTGTTCACGAATAGCGTTCACCACGTCCATCGCGGTCATATTAAGCGCCGCAACTTTTTGTGGGTCTAGCCAAATACGCATCGAGTAGTCACCCGCTCCAAAGAGCTGGACATTACCAACACCTTCAACACGGGCAAGCTCATCTTTAACATTGAGGTTGGCATAGTTAGACAAGTACAGCATATCGTAACTGTCGTTGGGCGAGGTTAAATGCACAACCATGGTTAGATCCGGCGATGACTTTTCAGTAACCACACCAAGACGTTGCACTTCTTGCGGTAGTCGTGGCAGTGCACGCGCTACCCTATTTTGCACCAACACTTGGGCGGCATCGACATCAGTGCCTAACTCGAAAGTCACGGTAAGGCTTAATCGGCCATCCGAGGTTGCTTGGGATGACATGTATAACATGCCCTGGGTGCCATTAATTGCTTGCTCTAGTGGCGTGGCAACAGTATCACCAATCACTGTTGGATTGGCGCCCGGGTAGCTGGCAGTAACGACAATTGTTGGCGGTACTACCTCTGGATACTCAGTAATAGGTAATTTAAATACCGCGAGTGCGCCGGCAATCATGATCATCAAGGAGATCACCGCTGCAAATATTGGTCTGGAAATAAAAAACTGCGAAAACTTCATAGTAAACCTCTTATCCGCCTGTTACAGAAGAATTTGGACGGCGAACCAATTGCACATCGTTTTGAACACTATCAACGCGCTGTTGTAATTGCTTGAGCTTGGCGATGGTGGCTTCATCCGTCATTGGCACGACCGTTGGGTTAACTGTCGCCCCCGGACGAATACGTTGTAGTCCGTTGGTCACAATGGTGTCGCCAGCGCTTAAACCATCACTAATAAGACGCAGGTTGTATTGTTTCTGACCTAGGGTTACTGCGCGATATTGCACGGTATTGTTCTCGTCTAAAACCATCACAAACTTGTTATTAAGATCTGTCCCTACCGCCTTATCGTCAATTAGTACGCCTTGATAACTGGCGCTACCGCCAAGTTTTATGCGAGCGAATGCCCCCGGTGTAAAGCGGCCATCAACATTGTTAAATACTGCACGTACTGGGATTGTGCCAGTACGTGAATTAATCTGGTTATCAATGAAATCGATGTGTCCGCTATGAGGGAAATCGTTGTCAGTTACTAGTCCCATTAGGACTAGGGTCTTATGCTCGCTAGCCTCTGGACGTGAGCCATCTCGGGTTTGCTGACTGTATTTAAGGTAGGTGCTCTCATCAGCATCAAAATAGGCATAGATTCTATCGGTAGATACCAGCGTAGTTAGATCACTTTGTCCAGCGGTAACATAATTGCCTTTGGTAATTAGTGCCCTCGATACCCGCCCATCAATAGGCGCTTTAACTGAGGTGTGATCAAGATCTATCTGAGCGTTGCTCAATGCGGCCTTGCGCGCTTGCACATTTGCCAGGCTTTGTTGGAAACGCGCTTGTCTGTTATCAAGTTCCTCTTGAGAAATTGCCTGTTGCTTTTGCAGACGCTGGCCGCGCTCTAGTTCTAGTTTAGCGAGTACACTGCGGCTTTTAGCGTCAACAACCTCAGCTTGAAGACGCTCGACCTGAGCAATAAAAGCGCTAGCGTCTATGGTAAATAGAACCTGCCCCTGTTTCACTAACTCGCCTTCGGAAAATACAACTTCCTCGATGTAACCTGACACTCTGGGACGTAGGGCAACAGTTTGTGGCGCTTGCAAGCGGCCTGTAAATTCATCCCAAGGGGTAACTCGCTGACTAATAACTTGCGCGACGCTTACTTGGGGTGCTGGCGGTGCGCCAGCGTTTACCGCTTGACTATCTTGAGAATCACAAGCGCTTAATAAACCAAACGCTAACAGGCTAATAAGTGATGAAGTGAGAATTGTTTTTTTCATGAACTGCTCCAGTCGAATTTCTATGGCTGCATTTTACTGCCATTTAGACATCACTAATAATCATTAATCAATATCCAAAACATCACACAATGTGATGTATCAATAAAGACTAGTCAGTTAATACATAAAATACTATGATGTATTGCGTAACCATTGATAACTAATACGGTGTTAACATGCGTCCTCAAGAGCTTAATTTGTTAGTGATATTCGATTGTGTAATGACTGAAAAGTCGATCACACGAACGGCTTCACGCCTTTCTATGACCCAGCCTGCGGTATCAAATGCCGTGGCGAGAATGCGCGCGGCGTGGAATGATGAGCTATTTATCAAAGATGGTCGAAATATCCGACCAACCAACTATGCAATCAATTTATGGCAACAAATTAAAGAGCCACTGCGTGATCTATCTCACGCTATTGATCCTGACGACTTTAACCCATTAACCGCCAAACGAACTTTTCGTATCGCAGTATCAGATATTGTCGTCGATTCCTTGTGGCTTGAAATGCGCCAATTTTTCGAACAACATGCGCCGAATATCAATCTGCATGCAGTGCCTTATCGAATCGAGCAGGTACAACAAATGCTGGATGATGCGGAAGTCGATTTAATAATAAGCTCAGTTATGCCGCAGGACTCAGCAGTGCGCTCCAGTCATTTATTTGAAACCTGTTTTGTATGCGCAATGCGCCATGACCACCCATTAGCACACAAGGAGTTGGGGATCGAGGAGTTTGCCGCAGCTGAGCACTTATTGGTGTCATTATCAGGGGATAGTTTCGGCATAACAGACCGGGTATTGCATCAGCACAACTTGACCCGGCGTATAGCGATGACGGTCAATAATTTCTCTTCGGTGGCACCACTGCTAATAGAAACCGATCTTATATCGATATTGCCCGCTGGTGCGATTTATAAGGATTTCGAAAGTGGTAACTTATCGGTAAGTCACACCCCAATCGATATTCCACAATCGACTATTTCAATGTTATGGCATAAACGCCAAGACAACGATGCAGGACTGAGTTGGTTGCGCCATCATATCGAAGACAAGTTTGTCGCGCGCTGGCATGAAAATCTGGAGCGAGTGTACAAGCAATGCTGCGAGCAGTAATAACTCTTCGGTTCTTTTTAAGTATTTTAAGGTATTGGGGAAATGCTCTGGCGTTGAGCATTGTCACAAGCCCGGTTGTCAAACGAGCTTGAACACAATCCACTATTAAACTCAAATTAATGTTGAAGTTTAGGCAGCTTTAGCGATATTGCACCAGCCAACATAATGAATGCGCAGGAAATAAACAAACATGCTTCCAGGCCATATAGTTGATATACCCAACCCGACAACACTGTGCCGATTAAACGCCCCATTGCATTGGCCATATAATAAAAGCCCACGTCTAGTGACACGCCATCAGCATCGGCCAAATTGACGATCAGAAAGCTATGCAGGGAAGAGTTAAGCGCAAATACAACCCCGAAAATAAACAGTCCAATTACAATTGACGTTTGTATGAACCAGTTTGCATATAACGCTATTGCAATGAGTAGCGGAATAGCGGCAAGCGCGAACGCCCAATTTGCAGCTTCACTTGGTGCTATCGGCCTGTCGCTGCGTTTAATAACCTTGGGAGCTAGTGACTGAACACCGCCGTATCCAATAACCCACAACGCTAAAAATCCGCCGACCCACCAATGATCCCAATTAAAGGTTTGAGATAAATAAACTGGCAGCGCAACCACAAACCAAACATCACGGGCACCAAACAAAAATAGTCTGGCGGCTGACAATGTATTAATCGCCGGGCTTTTTGAGAATAGATCGGTAAATTTAGGTTTAACTTTCGCCTTGCCTAAATCACTCTTCAAAGCATGTAAACTATAAAACCAAACCAGTGCTAAGGCGCTTGCCATTAAAAGCACTGCACCTTTAAATTCAAGTAAGGTTAACAGTAAGCCACCAAGGAAGAAGCCGACGCCTTTAAGGGCATTTTTCGAGCCCGTTAGAATGGCAACCCATTTAAATAATGTTCCCTCCTGACCTTGGGCGACTAACATTTTAATGGAGCTTTTGGCACTCATTTTATTCAAATCTTTCGCTATGCCCGATAACGCTTGAGCGGCCATAACATAAACCACGGATAACCACTCACTGGGAACTGCTAGCATGAGTAACGCAATCACCTGCAACGCTAGTCCAATATTCATGGTGCGATTAAGGCCCAAGCGAGCACCTAACCAACCACCGATTAAGTTTGTTACCACACCGAATATTTCATAGAAAAGAAACAACATGGCAATACTTAATGGGCTATAACCTAGATGATGAAAATAGAGCACAACCAGCATGCGCAACGCACCATCGGTTAGCGTAAAAGCCCAATAGTTGCCAGTCACAATCAGATATTGCTTTATGTCCTGGGGTATATTCGCCAAAAGCTTCATTTCTTCCTCGCTATATCTCTAATGAGCGGCTTGCTTTAACTGTCATACTATTTTTCCTCAACCGAAAACCAGTGCTGTGTTTTATTGGTCAGCGCCACAAGGGAAAGCATGACAGGTACTTCGACCAATACGCCAACGACGGTAGCAAGTGCCGCGCCTGAATGTAGGCCAAACAACGAAATAGCAACGGCTACGGCTAACTCAAAGAAGTTTGATGTACCAATTAAACAAGCCGGTGCAGCAATATTATGTTTTAGTCTTAATTTCAGCGCGGCAAAATAGGCGATAAAGAAAATACCATAAGTTTGAATCACCAATGGAATCGCTATTAAACCAATATTTTTCGGCTCTTCTAAGATGGTGTTGGCTTGAAAGCCAAACAACAGCACAACGGTTGCCAAGAGTCCGAGTACGGAATAAGGCTTGAGCTTATCTAAAAGTTCAGTGATTGCAGTTTCGCTTTTTGATGACTTATTTAGCAACCGCCGCGCCAATATTCCCGCGATGAGTGGTAGTACAACATACAGTACTACGGATAATAATAATGTTATCCAAGGGACATGAATGTCGCTTACGCCTAGCAACAATCCAGCAATAGGCGCAAAGGCAAACACCATGATCAAGTCATTTACCGACACTTGAACCAGCGTATAATTTGGATCGCCTTTGGTTAACTGAGACCACACAAATACCATCGCCGTACAAGGAGCAACTCCCAACAAAATCATCCCTGCAATGTATTGTTGAGCGATCTCTGGAGAAACAAAATCGGCGAACAGTCCTTCAAAAAATAGCCAACCCAGCAGCGCCATTGAAAACGGTTTAATTAGCCAATTAATTACTAGCGTTAAGAACAACCCCCGTGGGTTTCGGCCAACTTCTTTAATGGCAGAGAAATCAATTTGGACCATCATGGGAAATATCATTACCCAAATGAATACAGCCACCACCACATTAACGTGCGCGACTTCAAGTGAAGCAACGGCTTGAAACAAATTAGGATAAATACTGCCTAGCGTCACACCTACGATGATGCACAGCCCTACCCATACAGACAGATACCGCTCAAAAATCCCCAAAATACTCTCCTAATTACAACAACTAGAAACTCTTGCTGGGCGCTCACCCATTGCACTTAGTCTGCTTAGTTCTTTTTCAATAAAAATGGGCTCATTAACAACGCTTGAGGTGATAACTGCTTTCATCCAGTCAGGCAGCGTCGGGTTTAAGGAATAGAAGACCCATTGCTGTTTTTTTCGATCAGCCAAGATACCTGTTTTTCGAAGTTGAGCGAGATGTCGGGATACTTTGGGTTGGCTTTCTTCATCAAGCGCTGCCATTAGCTCACAAACGCATAGTTCTTTTTCGACCGCAATGAGCATTAAGGTCTTCAAACGAATGTCATCGGCCAACGATTTATAAAATACGGTTGGCGTAATAGCTGCTGGTTTCTGCTTTTCTTGCCTAAGCAAAAACATCTTTATACGTTCATTTAGCTCCTGCAACGTTTTCTCAAAAGGGTTGGTCTCTGTTCTTGCGCGTGGTTGTGGAAAATCCCATGCAACGCAGTTACTCCCAATCACCCGGCTATCGCATTCCTGTGCAGCCTTATTACAGAGCGCGATCACAAAATCAAAGTGTTGATTTGAAAACTCTTCAATGCCTTGAGATTTAAGCCCTTCAGCGCAAAGGCCAAAGTGCGCAATTGCTTGTATTGTTCGTGGGTCAATGTCCTCAGGACTTAGTCCAGCGCTGTGGACTTCAAACTCCCCCTTTCCATGATGTTTCATCAACGCTTCAGCCATGATCGATCTAGCCGAATTCTCTGTGCTTAAAAATAGGACTTTCATAGACTCACCTCACTTACATATAACAATTATGTTATATAACTTTTTTATTATATACAATCGAAAGGATGAGATATTTTTGTGGAGCAAGGTGTTGCGATGCCCCTTTGCAATGAACCACAAGTCTTATATTGGAGCGTGAGCGGATTAGAAATTCACAACCAACTGTCGATAGAAGCAATTTATTTTGAATAAGTGGCACAGAGATAGAGAACTGAACCCTAGCATCAGGCGTGGAAATAAACCGTTGCATTACCTTAACTAAATGCTGAAAAGCAAAAAGCCCGTCAACAAATAAATGTTAACGGGCTTTTCTAAATAAGTGGCGCAGAGATAGGGAGCTGAACCCTACCCTTTCGTTCAAAATAAATAATAATGCGTTATTTTTCAGCCAGTAATATTGTAAAAATCAAACCAAAATTAGCAATTGGTTAATACAATTGACTTTAGTGCTCTATCCCAACATTGTCAATTAGAATTGTAAAATTTCATACCAAGCTTACCATGTGAAAATATCGGTGATTTATGCAATTTATTCCTATTTTTTTTTCCCAAAAAAGGTGATGTCTAACCGAAGTTCGACTTATTATTTTGTAAATATTTTTGGCTCATAAACAGACACCACCTAATAACCTTCACATATCGGCCCGTGAGCTTTTGATTACATTACGTTAAATCGCTGAAAGCTACGAGAGGGAATAATTTCTTATGAATTATCTATCGATATTTCAACACAAGAGCCATCATTGATAATCTGCATAAGAGCTTGAAAAAAGAGAAGTATCAAAGCTGAGATTGATATTAAACGCATACAAGAACAATTGAGAAGTAAAGTTTTTTAGCCGCTTTCTCATTATTTATTTTAGACCTGAACTTAACCAAACAGGTTTAGTTCAGGCAAAGATGCTTATCCGCAGGTGATTTAATTAATGATGTGGAAGGCCATAATAGTTTTATTTCTGTTGAGTTTTATACTAATGTTTATATAGCGTATCGATTCGCTACAGTTAAATTTCATTACTGATAATTTTAAACATGATACCCCTAAAATTAGTGCTAAATTAATTAACAGCATAACAAACCTCGAAATCTCAGGTAGTTAGTTATTTCCAATGGAATAAACAAAATAAATAAGGGTGGCGATGCAGACTTTATCCAAGCCGGATTATCAACTTCTTGAAGATAAAGTTCGTACTTATAGCTACCAGTCTTTATCTAATCAGCTGAATACAACGCCTGCTTCATTTCAACCAATTTGCGAGTACATTCAGCGTGTTCCAGGAAAGCGATATCGAACATTGGTGGCTGTCGGTTGGGGGGTAGCGATCTCCCCCCATGCGTGCTTGAAAAAGTTATGTGAAGCAGCGACAGCTGTCGAGTTAATACATGATGGTTCATTGATACACGATGATATTATCGATGAGTCTGGCACCCGCCGAGGCCAGCTAGCTGCTCACCTTAAATTTGGTGTCTCCAGTTCGAATAATTATGGATTATTTTTGATCTCCAGAGGCATTTGTCAACTTTATCAATTACAAAAAAGCTGTGGTATACATTTGGGGTTATCCCAAATTCATACTATCGCCAAAGCCCAATTGTATGAGAACACCGTGTTATCTAATGACAATATTATCAGTTATAAAGTATTGCAGGATATCTCCGACGGCAAAACAGGGGTGTTGTTCAAGATTGCCTGTATCATAGGCGTTGCATTAAATAGTGATGCTATTCCAGATATAGAAAAATACCTTATTGCTGCAAAAAATTATGGTGTTGCGGTTGGTCGAGCATTTCAAATTAGAGATGATATTACGGATTTTATGGATACGTCTGAAAGCGATGGTGTGTATGGAGCAGATCTCATCGCCGGCAATTGTAATTGGCCAATTACTTGTTGGATAAGAGCACACTCCAACCCAAGTCAAGCACAACTTCACTTCAAACAATGTAAAGGAAATCCTAGTGCAGCGTTTGATTTGATCTCTGAAATAAAGGAAGCAGGAACCCTTGAGAAAGTTCAACAGGAGTTGATGAAAAACATCAAAATGGCAGAAAATTCACTAGCAGTTTTGCCTTACAATGAAGGAAAATTATTACTGCAAAAGTTTCTAAAAACATTAGGAACAGTATAATGAAGATAAGCTCGGCAAGTGATATTATATTCAGTGTTGTTGATATTATCCGCACAGCATATAACGTCCGAAACCAACAATCAGCAGCTCCCTCAACATCGGTTAAAAAGCGTTTGAAATCTCAATTTATTGCAACGGGACGCAATATATCTATCGCTTGTTCATTTTTAAATCACCACGACCAAAAAGAATTTCAGCTTACCTATTTGGCTTGCCGCGTACTTGATGCGTTTGAAGATTTAATCAAAGATAATCGCCTATCGGTCAAACAATTAACACTGGCGCAAGCGTATCTTTGTGAAAAAAGTGACAAGCTGCCTGAATCAGGATTGTTGAACGCAAACACTAAGTATGATTATTTGGAAAAAGATATTGTACTGAACTTGCCAATTCTACGACAAAGCCTTGATACTCTGGACATAGACCGTCGAAAGAGGGTAAACATACTAATCACTGATATCTCAAATGCAATGTGTCGTATTAAAAAAGAAAATATAGAAAAGAATACTGAGCGATATGGCAATGAAATATTAGGCCGTATTTGCCAATATGTATGTGAAGTATTAAATATCGTCGATTCCTGCCCTATTGATTATCAAGTACTAGGAACTACATTGCAAAGTGTGAATAATCTTCGAGACTTTGAAAAAGACCAAATTTATAAAGGGAGCGAAGAAAAGTCCAAGTTGCCACTGCTAATACAGATTGCTATGACTAGTGTTTGTATTCCTTCGAACTTGGCACATCTTGATTTTAAAACAGTATCCCGTAGCAGAGCAGCCGTGAGCTATTTAACCATAACCACAACTCAGTTTATCTACAAATATTTTAATATTCCCCTGCCGCCATCTCTTAGATACCCACTACTAAACAGCATATATTGTGCATTTTCACAAAAATCTTTTATAAAAATAGTTAACTCTATTTCATCTTTGTTATTAGCCCCAGCAAGCAAAATATTAGATGGTTTAGCACAGGATAATAAAACAATCACTCATCATTACTCTGCGCAGCTCCATTATGAAACTAGCCTTGCACTTGAACATCATAACACATCTCACGCTCTGGCATTATCCAGAACTCTGCAATTGTTTCGACTTGCCCGTACCTTGTGCGAAGCCATAGCAAATAAAAATAATACCGTAAAATTGATTTTGGCAAGTGACTTATTGTTCGCCAAAGCGTTAGATGAAATAGCTCTTTTAGGTGATGATATTGTCATTAAGTTTTGTGAGTTTGCTCAGTTCTTAGCAGAGAAAGCCGAAAGCAACCAAAGTTACACCGATTATGACGGTGATATTGCGGCATTTATTGCAAAAATAGTGTCTTCAGGAAATCACCTTTCGTTAACTGACTGTCGGCGGAAAGTAAAAATAGCAAGGCATACGTCCCAACAAATTTATGGATGTAAAGCCAATGAATTTAAATAAATATCACAAGTCGCAAGAAAAAAGGAAGAAAACATCTTCCGTACATCCGTATATTCCAAACACTATTTGGATGAAAAAATTAGACTACTTGTTACGAAAATTTATGAAGCTAGAGAGTGGTGCTAATATATTTCCGCTTGGTCATATTCTGCTTTATTACCTGTGCTTTATTGCTGCTATTTATCCAGGGGTTGTGGAATCTACCTCATTTCTCATATTTCTTTGGTTTATGGTGGCTTTATTAAATTACTCTTTAAGCATAGGAATTCTTCACTTACATACCCATAGAAAACTTTTTGTTAGTTACTGGCCAAACCGTGTTGTCGAGTTTTTATTATGCTTTCCAAGTTGCTTGTCTTACCCAATGATGCGATATATTCACGTTTATATGCATCATAGGTTTGATAACGGTGCCGGTGATATTACCTCTACCGAAGGCTTTCGCTCAGGTTTTAAGGCTATTCACTATTGGCTTCGCTATTGGCTTATTTGTCAATTAGAAACAATTAGGGGGCTGTTTGCCTCTTCAGCCAAACCTAGGTGGCGGAAGCTAAGGCGACAATATATTGTTGATACCTTGGGATGTATTGCGATAGTTACTATGATCACGGCTTATGTCGACCCTATTCGAACATTAGTATTTTGGCATTTAAGCTTAGTTCTTGTCTTTATCAATATTGGTTTTTTTGCTTGGCTGACTCATGCACCTGCATTTTCAGGTCAGATTAATGGTTCCATTAATACAGCAAACAAATGGTCTAATTTTTTAATGCATAATCAAGGATTCCATGTAATCCACCACTTACACCCAGGTATTCACTGGACACAAATACCAGCGCATCTCGATGTTATGCTTGATGTGGATGACAGTTTAATCGTGCCTTACTGGGTTACATTACCAAGTGCTTGGCGTATTGTTTCACCGAAAAAATTTAGAAACGCCCAGTACGGAGAAAAGTGGAAACACACTTATCAACAAAAGAAAGCAAATAATCAACTTAGATCAAAATTAGTACCTTATTTTTCTTGGATATAAATATGCTTGCCCCTAAAAATAAATCTATGTTTGATGCGACCATAGAAAGTATCAAAATACTGACAAATCAATCGCGTCACCGTTCCGACCTTGTATACACAATGCTTAGACCACAAGATTTGTGGTCTATCAACTCGACTTATTTGAATCTAGGCTACTGGCCAGATGCCGAAAATATTGATCAAGCATCTCGGCAGCTTGCCGAATTAATTTCCTCAAAAGCAAAATTTGACCAATGTGAAGCAGTTCTTGATGCTGGCTGCGGCTTAGGTGATCAATGTGTAGATTGGGCCCAAAATAACCCCAATACCTCATTTGTTGCCATTGATAATGCAGAAAGCCAAATCCAACACGCTCGCAATAATGTCGAAGCGGCAAACCTTGATGAACGGATAACTTTCTATTGCCTAGACGCGACAAAAACAGGCTTTAACGGTGAAAGCTTTGATGCTATTGTTGCTTTGGAGTCTGCATTTCACTTTAATTCTAGACAGGATTTTATTGAGCATGCAATGCACTTATTACGTCCTGGTGGCATACTGGTAATGGCCGATTTTATCAAAAGCTCTCCCCTTAGTATTCGTCAAAAACTCGCTCTTAAATTTGGTACTTTATCATGGCAAATACCTATTAAGAACCTGTGTGATATCAAAGAGTATCGGACTCGTATCGAGCAAGCTGGTTTTATTGGCATTGAGGTTGAAAACATTACCGAACAAGTTATCACCCCGTTTAGTAAATTTATTAAGCATCGTATAAGTCAAAGTAGCTACAAACAATCTTCGCAGGTTATTGTTCGTCTGGCCGCTATGGCTATGGTACATACTGGTTTTTTGGATTCACTTAATTATGTAATTGCCAGTGCTAGGAAACCTTAAATCAAATATTAGCCGTCATTAAGCTTTCTTTTTTTAATAATACAAAGTGTTGATAACGACGAATTTCAATATCCTTATCTGATGTCGGAATTTTAAACTCTAATTCAGGGTCTATCACTTTTGCATAATCACCATAATCACAAATTATTGCTAACTCTCCACGCAAAGCTTTGTCGATAATAAATTTTAGGGAAATCACTTCTTTAGTAAACATAGACTTTGATGAGGTGACCTTATCGGCAATATATTTATTTAAATATTGATGACCAGCAATAACGGCAGGGTTTGTTTCCTGCTGACCTCTTATACCTTTATTAAATGCTCGCTGCTCACTCTCAAGTACCACCACATCTTGTTGAAACCCTCGACTTACTTGCCTTTTAAGTAGAGGTAAAATCAATTTAATTAATGGTAAGTACCTTCTTGGCGCGATTACTGAGACAAACCACCACATAATCATTTTACGACCGTCGGCAGTTATCGGCGTCGCGACACCATGCACTTTTAAATGCTCCCCCATATTGATACTAAATTGATTTACGAAAGCATCAATATACAAATCACCTTTTCGGTAACGACCGCAATAATCTGGCATACTTGCGCGGTAGTGTACATATAAGTTTTCAGGCTTTTGATAATATTCTTTTAGCTCAATAATTTTGAAAAAAAATGGCACCCCCTCATGCAAAGGATAATGAAACAAATCTACACCATTGTCGTAAGCATAGCTCCAATGTGAGTCTATTGGTTTAACAATGGTAATATCAGCTGAGTTCATTTGATTAAAGCCATCAAGTTTTGGTAGCGGATGCTTATCTGCCTGAGTTGGATGACCAATAAATGCCCAAATTAATCCATAGTATTCTTTAACCGCTAAGTATTTAACGGCACTATCTAGATACTTGTCAGCGACTGTACTATTAGTGTTATTGGGTCGTTCGCTTTCTTCGTTATGCGCTTTTACACACATCCCATGATAAGGACAGCGTATATTATTTCCTTGTACTTCACCGAGAGTTAATTCAATATTTCTATGTGGGCAGCGATCTTCAACGCCATAAACCCTCCCATTTTCACTACGGTAAATGGCATAATCAACGCCGAGTATTGTCTGCTTTATGATTTGCTTTTTAGCTAATTTTTTTGATGGCATCAACACGCACCAAACATTAACCGCAAATGGTACAAACCTCAGCGGACTACGCAATAATTCATATGTTCCCATAATTTACTCCTTTAATGCCATCGTCTTGCAGTTAACAAAGCAACAAACAGTAATAACCCGCCAATAATGGTAAGAACTGCTAATTCCGTGACAATACTTTCAATACCTAGGTCATACCAAAGTAGCTTCTGATAGCCAACTAATGCCCATGAATTAAACGTATAGGATCCTACAGTTAATAGCTGCTCTGACATCAAGTAGCGAGGAAAGAGACTACCACCTAAGGCTGACATGACTAGAATTACAATCGTTGAGATGGCATTTAATTGCATGCGGGAGTTACAAATAACAGCAAATACTATTCCAAGAGCGGCGGCAGCGGAGGAAGTAACTAAAGTTAATAATATAAAACCGCCAAGCTTATGTCCTTCCAATAAGCCAATTCCAAAGACAATTTCTCCCCAAATAAACATAAGTATTACTTGGACCCCACCCAGAATTAAAAGGAAAAACCAACGGCTAAGAATTATCATCGAGCTAGTAACTCCAGTAGATAATGTGCGTTGTAAAATTCCCGAGTCACGATCATCTATTATCGTTGCTCCTCCTCCTGCCATTGAAAACAGCAGAAACAAAACGCCCAACCCGGCAGCAGAATACATCGCATTTAAATCAACGTTTGAATTGGTTTTAAACGCCAATTGATGCTTTATAATGACATCAATTGAGCTTCCTATTTTGAACGGTTCAACATTAGCCATGAGAGCTATCGGCGTATACTTTAATGCCGTCAATGTAACTAACTGTTTTAGAGTGTTATCTAGTACAGGAACTATCACTCCTCGATATATTGGGTTTGATCTATCTTCAATAATGTCAATTTCTACTGATTTTGAATGCCGCTTGGTATAATTTATCGCCATATCTTTTGGAAATATAATCATTGCAGATAAATTGTTATCTACGAGATAGCTACCAATATCCTCTACATTTAAATCAATAACGGGCTCAAATTTTATTTTAACACCATCAAGTGCTCCCAGTTGCTCACTTATTTCCTTAGAAAAAGTCGACTTATCAAGGTCTAGTATTCCTATCTTTGTATTATCAGTAACAGAATCACCGGTCATATTGTTTTGAATATGTACCATAGATGTAAAAAACAATATTGGTAGTAAAAACGCCATTAACATTGAGATATAGTCACGTTTAAATCCATGCCAAAGGACAACGACGAGAGCTTTATAACGGTTTATATTCATCAAAGCTTTCTTTATTCTGTTGTTGGTCAGTTAGCTCAAAGTAAACGGAATGAATATTTGGCGGCAAAACTCTAATGCCATCAATTAACCACCCCTGGTGTTTTATGCCATCAATGATGCAGGGTAATTCATTTTCTACTGAGGTTATTTTTTCTCGTATACGCACTTTGTTATTATTTATCTCTGAATCTACAGATTTACGCGCATCTATAGATACTGTCCAAAATCGACCTATGACTCTTTCTGTTAGTGCATTTAATTCTCCTTGTTCGACAATACGACCATTATTTATAATGGCGACACGATCACAAATCTGCTCAACTTCTTCTAAATTTTGCGTGGTTAGTAGAATCGTGCTGCCTTTAGATTTAAGTTCCGCAATTAGGGACCAGATTTTATTTCGGTTTTCGGGGTCAACACCTGATGTGGGTTCATCCATCAAAATAATATCGGGATTATTTAATAAACCAATCGCGAAGTTTAATCGCCTTTTCATACCAACGGACAGGTTATTAACTTTATCATTTGCTCTATTCTGTAAGGCACATATTAGCAAGCTTTGATTAACCTCTTCTTTTTGTTTACTCACTGGTACGTCAGAGATAGAGGCAAAGTAATTTAGGTTTTCTAGCACGCTCAATGTCGGATATACTGCTATCTCTTGCGGTATCCAACCGATGCGCTTGTTTACTTTCCCAGTAAAATAGATTTTTCCCTTATCGACAGTGATGCGCTGACATATGGCTCTAATCAGTGTGCTTTTACCTGAACCATTGGGGCCGATTAAACACAAACACTCCCCTGAATACAAGTTTACCGATACATTGTCTAAAGCAAGGCAATTAGCAAATTTTTTAGTAACATTATCGACAACCAATAGCTTAGATTTAGCAGTTGTTTTTTGATTAGAGTTGGCAGAACAGATGATTACCTCCTTAACGTTTTTTTCTTATTATAAAGTCATACCAGCCATTACAGATAAACATCCTCCGTAATTATTAATTGATAAAAAGCTGTGTTTATTAATAACTACTTTAAGGATAGCTTTACATAGAAAAAATGTGCAAAATTTAATTTTTTGGGAGTGTATTCGAATTGTAGTGGTCAACTAATTTTGACCACTACAGCCTGTTAAAGAGAAAGAAAAAAACAGAGCAGTAAATGTCGACTTTAATGTCATATGTCTTCTCCGCACGAATCGCATGTAATAATTGTACAAGATGGCACAAACCTGAGATTCAGCAAGTTAATACATTTGTTCCTTGATTTTAAGTCAGTTGACCTTCTGCTTCACGCCTGAAACTACCCTTGAAGTGATATTACTGACCGTCCGTAGAAAGCTCAAAACAGACTTTTAATTACGGCAGCTGCAATGTCCGTTATTGACCGTTCTTTGCGCCCTGGTATCAACCATCTCAAGGGGCACTAACCGACACTAAGCAGACGCTGATACTTAAGGAAACAATTGATTTTAGCATCAACAAAGTTCGTTTTACGCTCTGTAGAAAAATAAAATATCAAACCGATTTTGTTTTATTACTTTTTACTATCTAAACTACAATTAATACGGTGGCATAATGATACTCAAGCAAAGGTATTAAGAAATCTCAGAATATTTCATCAAATAACAGTCTTTAATTGGCCTGAGTTCGCTCTCAAATATCAATGTTAATAACATTAAATAGCGCTTGAACGAAAACATATGTTAAAGGGGCCTGTTCCCTTACTATCACTCGGCGATATATTGATACCGTTGAGTTATAGTGTGACGATAACAAGGAGGCAACTTTGTTTGGAATGTTCCGAAATATAAATGTTACAGCAGTGCTTGCTTTTGTCTTTTTTCTGGGGGGGTGTGCCTTTGGAACTCGTCAACCGACTCTCATTTATCCACCCACACAGGTGCCTAGTGAAATATCTGTTGCTCACGCAGATGTAATATTCCCCCCTAAAAGCGTGCAGATTATTCTTAAGCCGTTTATCGATAAACGCTCAGATAATGTTGTAGGTACAGTTAGAAATGGTTTCGGGATGCGAACAGCTGACGTAATACCGATTAATAATGTTTCTGATTGGGTGACACAGGCTGTTGCGATAGAGTTGAGGAATAATGGCTATACTGTCATTAGCGGCACACCCGATAACGACTCGAGAAGTTTGATGGTTGTTGTGTCTGGAGATATTCTGAATGTTTTTTGTGATGCTTATTTTAATTACTCAGGACAAGTGTCATTAGTCACAAGGGCAAGCCGAGGCGGAAAAGGTTTTCTATACAAACACTATTCTGGTGAAGGTTCTGCGGGAACTAATTGGGCTGCAAGTGAAGAATCATATGCGCAGTCATTGGCCCTAGCTTTATCTTCTGCTCTTAGACTTTTTGTATCAGATTTGAACAAAAGTCTAACTTCCGACTAGATCGTTCCAACAAAAAACATCAATACTGCAATGATAATTAACTACTCAAAGACTGCTTTGGCCGTTAAGTACTCTCTATTAGTAGCTAATTCGAAGAGCAACCCAAGGGTCACTAACCGACACAGTTCGGACACTGGTGAATTGATATTAACGCCATAGGCTCTTGTTATGTATGGATTAAAACCATTTTAAAAAGTCGATAAAACCAACAACAACTAAAAATAACAAGAATGTGATAATGACTACGAAAATCCCTATAGCAAAAGGTGTTGATTTAGATTCCTGATTTTCTTGTAGAAACTTTGTTCCGAGTTTGGTTACGCCTTCAAAATCATCAAGGTCATTTCCAATATACTCACCTTTTGAAATAGCTATTTCACAAGCGTTGATCAAGTTACGTAATCCCGACTCATCACCAACGATGTGACGATTAATTTGATAGTCGCTTCCATCTTTTAATTGAGGCACTCATTTATCCTTTTTGTAGCGAACTCAGCAGGTACATAAGTCCCTAATAATAGGCAAGTTATGGTTGGTTAAAATAGCGATGCAGGAGCAAAAGCCAACTGTAATTTGTCCTGATTAATTTGTTAGCTGCACTTTACCAGCTTCTGGTTAAATGGAGCCAGAATAAATATGGACATAAAAATAGAAAAAATTGAAACTACTTGTGATATGCCAGATAAAATAACTATACAATAATCCATAGCTAATACGGCAAGAACGGCCATTATAATGAACGCTACATAGCTGCCAATATTAACTTTGTACTTGGCTCCGCATTCTGAACATTTCACAGTTCTAATAGCAAAAAACAATTTTTCATAAGTGATTTTATTGCTGCAATCCTCGCAAATTTTCATGAAACCTCCTTGTGCATGCGAACACGTTATTAATGTTACCTTACAAGGTAGCGATAAACCAGTGACCAAACTCGCTCACAATAGACTTTTACTTGTGATAGTTACAGTGTCCGTTCTTGGCCGTTTATCGCCCCCGCTAGTTTGATGTTCAAAGGGCAGTTATCGACACTAAGCGGTCACTGGCGACTTGTCTAAAACCTATCCTTGTGTGTTATGTTTTTATTTGTACTTTGCCATTTCATTGAGTAATTCATCTTTTAGATCGTTTGGCTCGATACACCAAAATGTCCAATCTCTATTTGGGAAAACGGCAATTTTTACATTATCTTCTTCAAACAATGGCAGCCAATGAACAAGTAACTCTTCAAGGGTAATTTCAACTGTTTCATGACCAGCGAAATTCTCATCAGTAATTTTCTGAGCGTATTCTGGGTGAGGCCAAAGCGGAAAATACTCGAAGTTTTCAGGAGCAACAGGCACTAACCATCCCGCTGCACTTTTAACACTCCATAGTTGCTCCCAGTCTGCTACTTTACTGATGAAATGGTCATAGCGCTTCAAACTATCTAATGCTAATACCGCTTCAAATTGCTTGTCATTCATTTTATATGGCATTGCCTCTCCCTAAACACATAACTTCCTATTATCTATAGCTTTCAAGAAAGACTACCTTACAAGGTATAGGTAAACAATGAATATCTAAACTGCACCCTGTAAAGAGTTCAACAACAAGAAAAGATGACTTACTCAATGTCCGTTATTGACCGTTTATCGCCCCTGCTAGATTGTTGCTCAGAGGGAAGTTACGACACATAACGGACGCTGAAGTATTTCTGTCCACATAGACATCAACGCTCTTTCCCTAAACAGAGAAGTCTAGATGAAAAAATAAGCTTCCCCTATTTTTGAATGCAAGAAAACAATCTTCTTCCCGCACACCGACTTGAAATGTGCACCATCGGTATGCTCTGAGAAAAGGTTTTGGCCTTTGATTGGTGCTTCCAGCCTGATAAGTGGTGTGTTTTTTTACCAGTTTTACCACAGCCTTGGATGAGATGACAAACTCGTTAAAATGTATTTCTCTTCCTATACTTTATTATTAACACAACCCTTAGGAGCACTGTAATGAAAAAAATATTACTAGCATTTCTGACGGTGCTATTGATGGCACCTGTTTGCAGCAACGCCGGAACTATATGGGATGAGTCCGTTGATGGAGATTTGTCGAATGGAGATGGGGCAGCTACTAATGTCGGCTTACTGGACGCTGGTGCCTCGGACATCCTCGGATATCTCGATGCGGGAACGACCTCCACAACATCCGGTGGGCCGGATGAATTTGACGTCATTCAATTCACGACATCTGGCCCCTGGACATTCGATGTTATTGATTTTTCTGCGGGGAGTTCACCTGCTCTCGTATTATTCTTACAAACCGTAGACGGCCAACATATCGATTCCGCCCAAATAATCTCGCCATCTTCTGATCTTTTCGGCACGCGCGGGGCAGGAACTTTTAGACTCTTTCATATCCCACTCGGCAATATGGGTACGCTCAGTTACACAAGTAGGATTAACATGGGCCCAGCCATAAAACCAGTTATCATCGACATCAAGCCTGGCAGCGATCCAAATTGCTTCAACGTAAACGGTCACGGTGTGATCCCTGTGGCGGTCTTTGGTAGCGATACCTTTGACGTAACGCTAATCGATCAAGACAGTCTATCTTTTGGTGGATTGGCGGTGCGTGTTCGCGGCAAGAATGGTACTCAATGCAGCATGGAGTATTCCAACGGTGATGACAATCTCGATTTGGTGTGTCATTTTGAGGACAAATCCGGCAATTGGTTAGAGGGTGGTGATGCAACGCTTGCAGGTACGCTGTTCGACGGTACCGTGTTCGAAGGCACAGACTCCATCTGCGTGACGCAAGTAGTTCCGTAGCCGAATCCGTAAGACTACTGAAAGCCCCATTTAGAGGTGGGGTTCTTCTATGTCCGGTTATGGCCGTGAGGTGACATTTACTGTAATACCAATAATGTCTGCAATACGCAAAAATTGACAGTTTAAGCAATACCCTACTTCACTACTTTTAAGTTAATGGACAAATAATATTACCCCTTTGTCCAATTACCTTAAGCTTTGCTTCAATGCCGTACTCGACTATATTTAGTTTACTTGCCAGCAATTTAATTGGATACTTTTTGCCATATCGACCATAAGTGAGTCGCTTAATCTTATGACCTACTATTTGAGAAGCGATGTTTTCATCGATTTCTTTTTGCTTTAACTCATCAATTAATGTGTGCCGGAAGGAATATGCGGTTGGCCTCTCACCAGGCGTCATGCCTATCTTTGTTTGCAACCGTCCTAACTCTTGGCAATATTGGCGTGACCAATCCTCGTTCTCATTGTTACGGCGGTAAGTAAAGACCTGCTCTGCCTTATTCTTCTTTCTATTGGTAACAAACTCTGGAAAGCCAAGTTTGACCAACTGGTGATTGAGCGGAACTAACCTGCGTGAGTTAGAGTTCTTTAAACGTTGCCCAACGCCATTATCGCTTATTTTAATACACCAAAAGCCGCTATCTTGCTTTACGTCATCAACTCGCAACTGACAGGCTTCTGAGGGTCT